>NZ_AP024484.1:600000-900000 GCF_017347605.1 Prevotella herbatica | reverse complement strand
GAGCTTGGGCGGCACAGACAATAAAACGCAATGGTAAATACTACTGGTATGTATGCGCTCATTCTAAATTGAGCGGTGCAATGGCTATTGGTGTAGCAGTCGGTGATAGTCCTACAGGACCTTTTAAGGATGCTATTGGTAAACCTCTTGCAGACGGTAATTGGGATTATATTGATCCAACTGTCATGTTAGATGATGACGGTCAGGCTTATCTATGTTGGGGAAATCCACGAATTTACTTCTGTAAGTTGAATAAGGATATGGTGAGCATTGATGGACAAGTTGAAAAGATTCCTATGACAGCAGAAGGCTTTGGTGGTCCAACTTTCAGTGAAAGGCAGAAAGGTGTCAAATATAAGGATTCGTATGTTGAAGGACCTTGGCTAATGAAGCGCAATAAAAATTACTATTTGTTGTATGCCGCTGGTGGTGTGCCAGAACATATTGCTTACTCTATGGCAAAGAAGCCATTTGGACCATGGAAGTATATGGGTGAGGTAATGCCTTTGTCAAATACAGGCAGTTTCACAAATCATTGTGGCGTTGCTGATTTCAAGGGACATTCTTATTTCTTCTACCATACAGGTAAACTTCCTAAGGGTGGAGGTTTCGGTCGTAGTGTTGCAGTTGAAGAATTTAAATATAATAAGGATGGTTCGTTCCCAATTATTCAACCTACAAGTGCCGGTGTAGAACCTATCGGAACTATGAACCCAAAGAATAGAGTTGAAGCTGAGACAATGGCTTTCTCTAAAGGTGTTAGAGTTGAACAGAATGAGGAAACTGGTGTTTATGTAAGTGATATCCACAATGGCGATTCTATTGTTGTACGTGTGTTGGATTTCGGAACTACTTCTCCAAAAACATTCACTGCAAGTGTAGCTAGTGCTCTGCAAGGAGGAAAAATGGAAGTTCATGTCGACAAGCCAGATGGAAAATTACTCTGTACATTGACAGCTCCTTATACCGGAGGTTGGGAGAAATGGCAAACTGTTGACGCAAATCTAAATGAAGAGATAACTGGTATCCACAATTTATACTTTCTCTTTAAAGGTAATCAGGGTGCTAAATTGTTCAATTTCGATTGGTGGCAGTTTAAATAACCTGTTACTTTGCATATAAATAATTAATACTTAAATATTATGAAACGAATATTATCTTTTATGTTGTTGGCAACATCCTCTTTGGCTTGTTTCTCACAACATCCGATTTTAACAACAAAATATACTGCTGATCCAGCCCCTATGGTATATAAAGACACTGTTTATCTATATACTACTCATGATGAGGACAATGCTGACGGATTCATGATGAAGGATTGGTTGCTGTATACCTCTACTGATATGGTGAACTGGACCGATCATGGAGTAGTTGCTTCACTTAAAAGTTTTGCATGGACTAAAATGGATAATGGCGCATGGGCAGAACAAGTTGTCGCCCGTAATGGTAAGTTTTATATGTATTGTCCTATTCATGGCAATGGCATAGGTGTTTTGGTCTCTGATAGTCCTTATGGACCATTTGTTGACCCGATAAACAAACCGCTTGTTTGGCAGAAAGAAAATTGGAATGATATAGATCCTACTGTGTTCATTGATGATGATGGTCAGGCTTATATGTATTGGGGCAATCCAGACCCATATTATGTAAAACTTAATAAGGATATGATTTCATATTCTGGAGAAATTCATAAAGTAGCTCGTCCTGCGCATTATCAGGAGGGACCTTGGTTCTATAAGCGTGCAGGTAAATATTATCTTGCTTATGCTTCTACTTGTTGTCCTGAAGGTATAGGATATGCAATGAGTGACTCTCCTACAGGTCCGTGGACATTCAAAAACTATATCATGTCTCCAACTGACAAGAGTAGGGGAAATCATCCAGGAATCATGGATTATAAAGGAAAGTCTTATGTCTTTGGACTTAACTACGACCTTATGCATGCTCATGGAATAATGGAACATCATGAGCGTCGTTCTGTTTCTGTAGCTGAGATGCATTATCGTAAGGATGGAACAATAGAGGAAGTTCCATATTGGACAAAGGAAGGCGTAGCACAGATAGGACATCTTAATCCTTATAAGCGTGTTGAGGCTGAGACTATGGCTTGGAGCAAAGGCGTGAAGACAGAGAAGATTAATAATTGTGTTGCCGTAAATGATATCCACAATGGTGATTATATCATGTTGAAGGGTGTTAACTTCGGTAAAGGAGCAAAAAGCATAAGTATAAATGCAGCACCTTTGAATGGAGGTACGGTCGAAATTCGAATTGACAATATAAATGGCAAATCTTTGGGCACTTGCAAAATAGCAGGTGAAGAGAATAAATGGAGTAATTATATCGCAGGTATGACAAATATCAGTGGTGTTCATGATTTATATCTAGTATTCAAAGGCGATGCCGACAAACAACTGTTTAAGTTGGATTATTGGCAGATGAAGAAACGTTGATATTTCACTCACGTGATATAATCATAAACATTAATGTTAGATGAAAAAGAGATTATTATTAATTGTAATGATATTCTTGCAGGTTTCTATTGCTGCAATGTCGCAGAAGGTTTTGCGATATAATGTCAATAAGAAACAGGTTAATATCACTACAATAGACGGAACTCTTACAATAATACCGCTTACTGATAATGCCGTAAGGACGATATTCAGTAAGCAGGTATATCGTGTTATGCCTGAATTGGTTTATGTAGAAAACTTGAAGAATCCTACATTCAATATAAAGGATAGTAAAGATAAAGTATCAATTTGTCTGAAGAATATCACTGTAGAGGTAGACCGTAATACTGGATTGGTCGTATATCTTAACAAGAATGGTAAACAGATACTTGCCGAAAACGGACGCAGTCTTGCTCATTCTTTTGTTGGCAAAGAGAAGACTTATATTGCCGAACAGCATTTTGCTTCTCCGTCAAATGAACATCAATACGGATTAGGACAGTTTCAGGATGGCTATCTTGATGTTCGTGGATTGTCAAGACGACTTACACAGGTCAACACGCAGATTTCCATACCAATGATCTTATCAAATAAAGGATATGGATTGTTGTGGAATAATTATGGTCTCGTCGATTTCAATCCTTCTGACAATAATGTTACTCTAAAGAAGAATGCAGAGGGTGGCGATGTCACAGAAGTTAATGTCACAACAACAGCTGGAAATAAGAAAGAACGTCGCGAAAGTAATGTATTTGAGGCTGATGTAAATATTGATCAAGAAGGAGATTATTCTTTTCTTCTTGATGTAGGGCAGAAAATGGCTAGAAAACTGAACCTTGAAATTGATGGACAAAGATTGATAAACATGGAAAATTTATGGCTTCCACCTACATCATCTGTAATAGCACATCTTTCAGCAGGCATTCATCATGTCAAATCACAACTCACCAACAACGATTCGCCAATTCTCTATTATCATAAGGTGAAAGACGAGACTGTATTTCGTTCGCCTGTTTCGCAAAGCATAGACTATACTGTCTTTGCCGGTAATGCTGATGCGGCTATGGCAGCTTATCGCGAGGTAACAGGTGAGGCACCAATTATGCCTTTATGGGCATTGGGATATATTCATTGTCGTGAACGTTTTAATTCACAACATGAAATACTCGAAACGGCTAATCGATTCCGTAAAGAATCTTTCCCTGTTGATATGATGGTTCAGGATTGGCAGTATTGGGGAAAATATGGTTGGAATGCCATGAAGTTTGATGAAGATAGATATCCTAATGTAAAGGCCATGACCGACAGTCTACATAAAATGAATATAAAGTTTATGGTCTCTGTTTGGTCTAATACTGATCATAAAACAGAACTTGGACACGAATTGGATAGCTTGGGATATTTTATTCCGAATACAAACTGGGTTGACTTCTTTAATCCAAAGGCTGCTGATTTCTATTGGAGTAATTTCAGTAGGCGTATGCTTAAACCTTATGGTATTGATGCATGGTGGCAGGATGCAACCGAACCAGAAAATGACGACTTGTCAGGTAGACTTGTTAACAATGGTACAACACCTGGAGAAGTATTCAGAAATACATATCCGCTGTTGGTAAACAAAACCGTTTATGAAGGTTGCCGCAGAGACAATCCAATGCAGCGTACAATGATACTTACTCGTTGTTCTTACACAGGAATACAGCGTTATAGTATTGCCAACTGGTCGGGTGATGTTGGTAACGACTGGGATACTTTCAAACGACAGGTAACAGCAGGGCTTGGACTTATGGCAGCTGGAATACCTTGGTGGACTTATGATGCAGGAGGCTTTTTCCGTCCTGGTAATCAATACAGTGATTCCCTTTATCATGAACGTTTCATGAGATGGATGCAGACATCTGTATTCTTGCCTTTGATGCGTGTCCATGGTTATATGAGCAATACCGAATTTTGGAATTATGGTCAAAAAGTGTCTGATAATGCTCGTCTGTGTCTTGATATGCGTTATAGGTTGATGCCTTACATATATTCTAATGCGGCAGCCATATCAATGAACGGAACATCTATCATGCGACCATTTATAATGGATTTTGCTAATGATGAATTGGCCTTGAAACAGAAAGACGAGTATATGTTTGGTAAGTCTTTGCTTGTAGCTCCTGTATTCGAACAGGGAATAAGCCAAATGTCGGTTTATCTTCCTAAAGACACAAAATGGTATGATTTTGTTACTAATAAAATGTATGTTGGCGGCGAAACTTACCAGATGCCTATCGTAAAAGAACGTATACCAGTATATGTAAAAGCTGGATCTATAATTCCGTTAGGACCGTCTGTTCAGAGCACTTGTGAAAACCGCAATGCTCCATGGGAGATTCGTGTCTATGGAGGAGCCGACGGAGCGTTTACTGTTTACGAAGATGACGGAACAAGTTATAATTATGAGAAAGGCGCATATTCTACATATCCAATAACATGGAAAGACAGTTCTCGCACTCTTGAGATAGGACAGCGAAAGGGCTGTTATAAAGGAATGTGTAAGAAGCGTAAGTTGAAACTTGTTTATACGAATGGCGAAAAACAGAATGTATCAAAAACAGTAATATATTCTGGTAAGGGAATAACTTTAAGATTTTAAATAATTAATATGAAACGAACATTATTCTTATTCGGTAGTATCATACTATCATGTCTTACGGCTTTTTGTCAGCAACTAAACAATGTGATAAAAAGTCCTGACGGGAAAATATGTGTTACCGTTACTGATGATAACGGGAAACCGCAATATGCTGTGAAATATGGCGATAAGGTGTTTATACAACCTTCTCTTTTGGGTGTCATAACTAATCATGCCGATTATTCTGAAAATCTACGATTGAAGGATGTTAAAACATCAAAGTTGGATGAAAATTATTCATTGCCTAATATCAAACAGAGCAATGTGCATTATGTAGCCAATGAGGCTGTATATAAATACTATCGTGATACTGTAAATGTACTCGATGTTATCTTTAGAGTCAGTAATCGTGATGTTGCTTTCAGATATGTAATTCATCCTGCTGGCGCACATCTTAGCTGTACGATAACAAAAGAGTTGACACAGTTTAAACCTGCAACAGGAAGTACAACTTTCCTTTGCCCGCAAGCTAAACCTATGGGCGGATTTGCTGGCACATCTCCAAGTTATGAGACATCATATACTCTTGATGAAGCTATGGGTAAAAACGGTTGGGGAGAAGGTTACACATTCCCTTGCTTGTTTAAAAACCAGAACGACGGTTGGATGCTTGTTTCTGAAACAGGTGTCGACGGAGGTTATTGCGCAGGAAGACTTCTCGGAGAATCTGATGGAACATATTGTATAGGATTCCCGCAGGCAGGGGAGTGTAATGGTAATGGCACTGTTTCTCCCGGTATCTCTTTGCCTGGAAAGACTCCATGGCGTACAATTACTTTAGGAAATACTCTTGCAAATATTGTTGAGACAACAGTTCCTTTCGATGTAGTTGAAAGAAAATATGAACCATCTAAGAAATATACTTATGGTAAAGGTTCATGGAGTTGGATTATTGGTATGGACGCAAGTTGTAACTATAACGATCAGAAAAAGTATATTGATTTTTCTGCTGCTATGGGTTATCAGTCTGTACTTGTTGACGCATTATGGGATACTCAGATTGGTCGTGACAAGATTGCTGAACTTGCTGAATATGGTGCTAAAAAGGGCGTTTCACTATATCTGTGGTATAATTCTAATGGTTATTGGAATGATGCTTTTCAGTCTCCCCGCGGGATAATGAATGATCCTATCTTGCGCAAAAAGGAGATGAAATGGATGCAACAGACTGGTATAAAAGGTATCAAGGTTGATTTCTTCGGTGGTGACAAGCAGATGATGATGCAAGTATATGAAGGAATTCTGTCTGATGCCAATGACTATGGACTTGAAGTGATATTCCACGGATGTACAATTCCTAGAGGTTGGGAACGTATGTATCCTAACTATGTAGCTAGTGAGGCTGTATTGGCAAGTGAAAATCTTCACTTCTCTCAGGATTTTTGCAATCATGAGGCTGTAAACGCTTGTATTCATCCATTCGTACGTAATACGATAGGT
Source organism: Prevotella herbatica (assembly GCF_017347605.1). Classification (NCBI taxonomy): domain Bacteria; kingdom Pseudomonadati; phylum Bacteroidota; class Bacteroidia; order Bacteroidales; family Prevotellaceae; genus Prevotella; species Prevotella herbatica. Next base: position 893,430 of record NZ_AP024484.1, on the reverse strand, counting down.
AGTATGGATTTCGGAGGTAGTGCACTTAATAAGTATTATAATGCTGACAACAAGCATGGTAATCATCGTGTTACTTCTGATGTATATGCTTTGGCAACAGCAGTTTTGTTTCAAAGTGCAGTACAGCATTTTGCATTAGCACCAAATAATCTTCAAGATGCTCCTTCATGGGCTATAGATTTCATGAAGAATGTTCCTACAACTTGGGACGAAGTGAAGTATATAGATGGATATCCTGGTAAATATATTATCTTAGCACGTCGACATGGTGATAAATGGTATATAGCAGGAGTTAATGCAGAAACCACAACATTAAAGAAAACTATAGATTTGTCAATGCTTGCTGGTGCAAAGAAGTTGATGATATATACAGATGATGCTTCCTTGAATGGATCAGTAAAAGTTATCAATGGTAAAAGAAAACTATCGATAAGCATCCCGAAAAATGGCGGTGTCGTAATCAATACCGCAGAATAATTTAAAGGCAATCCCTTTCCTCTATTCTTTAGATGAAGGGGATTGCCCGTTTTTAATTAAGATAACGTCTGTATCCTGACATGTAACCATGCAACCTTTTGGTAGTAGTTTAATCCAAGGTAGCACTACATCAAGAAAACTGTTTATCTTTTCTTCGGTGTCAACGATTTCAACGATTACAGGCACTTTGTCTATGAGTTCCCAGAATTTATCAGAGTGGAGTTTACTGCTTGCTCCAAATCCCATAATACCTTTATACACAGTTGCTCCAGCCAATCCATGTTCCTTGGCAGCAACAGCAATTGCTTCGTAAACGGAAATATGTTTCACTACATCAGTACTGCTAACGTAGAATCTTAAGACTTTTTCTCTTGAACTTGATTCCATAACTATATTAATTTAATGAGTGAATAACCTAGAAACAAGAATAGATAACCACAAATGATGCTAGCTGCCATATATACAGAACAGTAGAAGAAGTTTCCTGCTTTTATCAGTTGGAAATTGTCTCCCATGAAAGTCGAGAATGTAGTGAAACCTCCGCAGAATCCAACTGTAAGAAACAACTTCAGATTGGTATTCATCAAGTTGCCGCGATCAAACAATCCGTAAAGAAGTCCTATGATAAAGCATCCAATTATGTTTACCATGAATGTTCCAATAGGAAAGCCACTACTTGTCATATTTTGAACATACTTTGATAACAAGTAGCGTGAAATGCCACCAGTACAACTTCCAATACCAATATAAAACAAAGTTCTAATCATAATTTATCATCTTTTTCCACTGCAAAGTAAATAAAAATATTTTGATTAGCCACATTAAAATGGTTAAAAACCTATTTGTTATGGAATGAATTTTAATTCATCACAAAGTAAGGACTCAACTTTCTTAGTTCTTCTCCATAACTTATAACTCACATCTCTTCAAAATTATAGTTATCTCTTTATAATATAAACTGTTAAGCATAATACTTTGAATAAAAACGTTAATAAAACTAAACTGTTATTGTTATTGCTTTTTCTGTATATTGCTGATAGTTAGTTATTTGTGAAAATATGTAAAGTATGTAAAGGTTAAAATCTAATATATTCAATTATTATATTTTTATTTTTTATAAATTTGCGATACGAAATAATATATTAATTAGAAATGAAAAAAGTATTATACTTGATTATTTTAATGTTTCTTACACTAAATTCTTTTGCACAAAATGAAGTTGGTAAAATTAGTATAGAACCTCAAATAGGTTTTAATGTATCAAACTTAACAAAAGCAAGTTTAAATTCAAAAACTGGATTTTGTGGTGGTGTTAATATTGAATATCAAGTAACCAAGCCTTTAAGTATGTCTCTCGGGACAATTTATTCAGTCGAAGGAGCAAAAGATGGTCAAGCAAAATTATCTCCAACTTACATTAATATTCCATTACGGGCAAATCTTTATGTTACTGATAATTTTTCTTTAAACGCTGGGGTCCAATTAGGGGCGAATGTTGCTGATAATAGAGAAGATTTTCTTTTGTTTGGTGACGCAAAATCAACAACGTTTTCGATACCGATAGGATTATCTTATAACATAAATAAGTTTGTAGTTAATGTCAGTTATAATGTAGGTTTAACAAAGGTTTATGATAACTACGATTATAAAAATAGTTTCTTGCAAATAACATTAGGATATAAAATCCATTTATAATTTAATGTAGTTGGCGCATACTAAAATTTATATTTAATCATAATATACTAACATGTTTTTTACATATTATAGATATTTATTTACTGCTATATTTTTAAGTTTGGTTATGAATGTTTCTGCGGAAGACAATGATGAAGACAGATATAGACCTTTGGAAATATCGCTTTCGGGTGCTTTAGGCAATTATAATTCTTGGGATGTAGATGTCGATATGGAATATCGTCCCATAAAATATTTCGGAGTATCTGCTGGATTAAGATTTACTGATATATCATTTGGTAAAGATCATATATTTGGAGGAAAGACAATAGATCATAGCCATACTTGGAAAACAGATGATTTGTCGGATTTTTCTTATCATGTTGCTTTCCAACCACAAGTGAAACTATATACGCCAAATATCAAATTGGACAATGTTGGAGATAATCTTAATTTCAGTATAGGGTATGGTCTTACTATTCCTTTGACTAATAGGGCTTCGGGAGTTGTGGTTTACACACCAGCAGAAAAGGGACAATTCATTCCGGATGATGAAAAGAGAGTATCAAATAGTAACCGTATATATAATGTTTATAATTTCGTGAATATTTCAGCGAATTTGGAGAGTGGCATATGGGGCTTGTCGCTAGGTTATAGAGTATCTGATTATGATGTTTTTGGAAGTGCCAGAAATATTGTAGTTGAAGGGCAGAAACTTGTTTTTGATAATCACAAGTTTAATAACGAAGTTTATCTTGCCATTCATTATAAATTATAGAGCTTTCTACTTCTATTTTTCATCAGAATATAAAACAAGTGAATAAAAATCTCAAAAATAGAATGCCGTAAAGTTTCGGAGATTAGCTATAATAAATTTACATAATATAATTTTTATGTATGAAAAAGTTTATTTTATTGATGTTGGCATTTGTTAGTTTTCAACAAATTAATGCACAACAAGTTAAGGGTGATTTTACAATCCAACCCAAAGTAGGTTTTAATATTGCTTCATGGCGTGGTGATTCCAATGATCAGAATAGTTATGCTAGGCTTTGTCTTGGAGTTGAAGGACAATATGCTCTTACTAATAAGATTGGCATTTCTGTTGGCTTGATGTATTCACAGCAGGGTAATAAATCGATGTTATTTGTTTCTCCACAGTCCGACGATTTTGAGTTGTATCCATATAAGTTTAAAATGGATTATTTTAATATTCCAATTCTTTTCAATTATTATTTGTTTAAAGGGCTAGCTGTAAAAGTTGGTATACAACCCGGATTTAAAATTTATGACAATTTATCATCTTCAATGACTCCAAAGTCTTTTGATTTATCCATACCTGTAGGTTTGTCATACGAATATAAAAATATATGTTTGGATGCAAGATATAATTATGGTCTTATTGATAATTATGATTTAACTAATTACGAGAAAGGATATGATCAGAAAAACAGTGTATTCCAATTCACATTAGGTTATAAATTTAAGTTATAATAATATAGATGATGAAATCGCTTGTCGTTTAGTCACTAAGACTTTAATGACAAGCGTTTTCCTTAAACAAAACTATTTATCTACTGAATTATTTTTGATTTCTTTCCACTCAATGATCCTATCCTTATCTTCGTTACTGATCACATGGGCGATATGCTTTTCTTTTGTACCATTTATTGAAACTACAATTTGTTCAATGATGAAATTAGTATTATCTTTGCAGAATAAGTTTGTCAGAATCAGCAATGATATAAATCATTATTAGTATTAATTAAAAAGCATCTATATCAATGAAAAAAATAGTATTTATATTTATTGCTGTTTTACTTTCCTTAAGTATGAGTGCGCAAAATTTCAGACATTATACCTTGTCTGAAGTCGTAGATACAGTGCAGTATCTTAATCATAATTTTGTAAATCAGAAAAGTTACTTTATAGGTAAACCATTTTCAGAGGTGCTTAAAGTCTATCAATTAGACTTGCCCTTGAAGTTCTTATCGCCAAACAATACATCTCCCTGGAATGATAAGTGGGGAGATATGTATATCAATGGGGCAGCTTTATCTTGGTATACAGAGGCTGAATGTAAAAAGATATTTTATAAACATATTAATGCTATATGCTATATTGATGTCGATTTTGAGCCTCCATATAATATTCATGTCTTTAATTTTATGGATATATATAAAACTCTAGAAGAAATGGCTCTACATTTAAAAGACATTTTGGTTAAAGATATACGTGTTATTGAAAAAACATCTAAGTAAGGTTAGTGGAAAAATATTTTTAAAAATAAGCCTTTTCGTCAATTTAGGGGAGTGATAAATCTATTTTGGCTAAAATCAGTAATCTAATTCTGTCTAAAGACAGACAACCAATCTGGTAAGATTAGACAACTTATTTAATAACAAATATAAACCTATTACGGCTAAAGACACGCTACCAGAAAAAGTTTTTTCAATGTCACTAATGTCATAATGTCACAAACCCTTTGTTTATCGGGGTTTGGCGAGTGACATTAAGTGACATTATCGGTCTAAAAGTGACATTAAACTATCGAGCACACCTATTTTTGGCGTTTTTTCGCAATTATGCTAATTACACCAAACATATATTTTACACTGATTGAGTTTTATCAAACATAATGATAGCCTGTCCTAAACAGCATGGAAATTCAAAAAGCTACTACATACAAATAACAGATGAGATAGAATCAATTTGAAAGTTTGAAAATAGCTTTTGAAGTTGAATACACAAACTTTTACCTAAATTTCAAAACCTTTTGTGTAATTTGATTACATTAACATGCGTGCAATCAGATTACATCAGTATGTGTGTAATCAGATTACATCAGTATGTGTGTAATAAGATTACATCGGTATGTGCGTAATTAGATTACATCAGTATGTGTGTAATAAGATTACATCAGTACGTGTGTAATAAGATTACATCAGTACGTGTGTAATAAGATTACATCAGTATGTGTGTAATAAGATTACATCAGTATGTGTGTAATAAGATTACATCGGTATGTGCGTAATTAGATTACATCAGTATGTGTGTAATAAGATTACATCGGTACGTGTGTAATAAGATTACATCAGTACGTGTGTAATAAGATTACACAACGTAGGTAACTCGATTACACAACGTGTGTAACCGTGTTACATAACGTGAGTAATTCAATTACACACGTTGGATAATAGAATTGTTGAACATGAAAAAGAATACTACTTGAACTGGTAACCAAAACATAATCTGAAATACTGCAAGAATAAGATTGCAGACAATTACCACTATATTTACAGTTGGATTTTGAGATAACAACTAGACACATTGCGAAGTATTGCGTACATAATGACGAGAAAGGGCCATTATAAGCAAAAAAGTGCCTATATATGTGCTGCATATTTTGTAAAAAATCGCCAAAAATAGGTAAGTTTTGCAATTTAATGCCACTTTTAGGCCGATAATGTCACTTAATGTCACTCGCCAAACCCCGATAAACAAAGGGTTTGTGACATTATGACATTAGTGACATTGAAAAAACTTTTTCTGGTAGCATTGTGTCTTTAACCGAAATAGATTTATCACTCCCCTAAATTGATAAAGAACCACTTTTTTTTATTTTTCTTTATTTTGTCTACAGTCATCCATTAGCTATTGACAGGTGAGAGTTTCAGACAGATTGATCCTAGTTTGCTATCAATATTTCATTCATGTTTTTTAATGCCATCGCCTTTGTGAATCGTCTTTGGTGTTGTAACTTTGTATCTTTATTTTAAACTTATTTTTAGATGCAATTATCATTTTCATCATTCGCATTAAACTGCGTGTGTGACCTTAAACGAGACGGGCGCTTTTCCACGGCCAGCCTGTACAGTAACTCAATCCGTTCTTTGTGTGAGTATCTTGGACGGGACAGTGTCGGATTCGGCGAGATCACTCCCCGCCTGCTTAAAAGCTATGAGCAGTACCTGATTCGTGGCAGGCACAAGCTCAACACGATTTCCACCTACATGCGTATGCTCCGTGCCATCTATAACAAGGCCGTGGATGCAGGACATACAAAATACATCCATCATCTGTTTCATAAGGTCTATACCGGTATAGACAGAAGCCACAAGAAGGCACTTGAGATGCCGCAGCTGAGAGTCCTTCTGAATGGAGTTGTCCGCAGCCGTGTCCTGAACAAGGTGCAGCAGACGGCATGTGTCATGTATAAACTTTGTGGTATGCCCTATGTGGACCTTCAGCAAATTAGCATGGATTCCATTACTGACGGCGCGCTGAGCTACTGCCGCCGCAAGACGGGCACGAGCGTGAACGTTCCTGTGAATGGGGACATCCTCAGAACCCTGCGTGACCTTGATCTTGGCAATTCAGATATGAACACCGAGTCTGGCTACCGCCGTTACCAGTCCTTGCTGAGGAAGTTCAATGCTGGTCTTTCACGCCTTGCAAGAAAGCTCGGCATAAAGGGGCACGTCTCTTCCTATACGCTTCGCCATTCATGGGCCACGACAGCCCTTCACAGCCATGTGCCTGTAGAACTGATCAGTTCAGCTCTTGGCCACAGCGATATCAGAACCACCCAGATATACCTGAAGGGTTTCAACGTTGGGGAGATAGAAAAGGCGAACAGAAAGATACTACGTTACATGGACGGCAGATGAGCTACCCGTATTCCAAAGCAGCCTGTAATCCTCTTGCATTCAATAGGTTACAAGATAGAATAAACTGCTGAGCGTATCATCGGATAGGTCAAAAAAATAGCCATTACTTTGTAAGTAACGGCTACAATTTATCACTGCGCAAATGTAGTCATTAATTTATGAATTCAAATGATAATTCACAATAATTAACTAAATACCAAAAAGAAATACAATAAATACAGCGAATTGAGTTATAAGGCGTTTTGATCTAAACACATTTTGTCAATTATTTAATGTACATATTCGACAGCCTCAGGATGCCTTGATCCTGCAGGCCAGTCCTTGTTTTGCCCTGTCTTTTCACTGTTCTATTCTTTAATCCTTTCTATTACTTACAAAGTAACAGAACGTATATTATAGAATAGATAAATTGGATGAGTAAATTAAAATTTCATAGTACGAATTTTAGAATTAGTGATATTATATTAAAGTCATTTTTGGTTTTATTGGTATCCCTTTCGTCATTGCGCCTTCATGCGCAGTACGTCGCACTGAAGTCCAATCTGGTCTATGATGCCATTGCCGTTCCTTCGCTTGGTTCCGAGGTCCGCCTCGACAGCACCCTTACCCTGAGTATCAGTTCCACCTACTGTCCCATCTCTTACGATGGCAACCGGAAGTGGAAGAACTGGTCCGTGCAGTATGAGCTGCGCCACTGGTTCCGCAAGGCCTTCAACGGTCCCTTTGTCGGCGTATGCGGTATCAACGGCGGCTTCAACCTGAGCCGCATTCCCTTCTTCAGTCTTTCGCGCCACCGCGCCGAGGGTAACTTCAACGGTGCCGGTCTGAGTATCGGCTGGCACAGGATACTTTCTCCCCACTGGGGAATCGAGACATCCGTCTCAGCTGGCTACCTGCATCTGCGCTATCGCCATTACCGTGACGGGCGCTACGGCTACCATGAATATACAAAGAGCAGCGACTACTTCGGTCCTGTGGGACTTTCGGTGTCACTGGTCTACATAATAAGATAATAACAATGAAAATAATATTTATAGAGAAATGAAACTATTACAATCTGCATTCTTTCTTCTTGCCTTCTGTGGAGTAGCATCCACAGCATCCGCCCAGACTGTCTACGGCGGACAGATCTACGTCAACTCCGAGAACTTCACCCGTCAGGGCGACCTTCTTCGTGTGCGCATGAAGGTAAGCTATGACAGCAGCGTGGTGGGTAGCTGTGAGTCGCTGACCTTTACTCCTGTGCTTAAGACGGACAGTGCGGTCTCAGTGCTTTCCTCAGTGGTCATCAACGGTCGTGACCGCGAGCGCGATGCTCACCGTACGGAGGTCCTTTCTGAGGTCCGCCGCAATATTCCGATCGTTGTCAAGGACAGCCGTGCTGCAAAGCGCTACTTCATCTACGACACCACCGTTCCTTATAAGGATTGGATGCAGGATTGCCGCATGTATGTAGAGAGTGAGGAACTTAACTGTCAGGGCAGGAAAGGTCATGTCTACGAGGACCTTGTTCTGAAGAACATCTACCTCCATGACATGAGCAACGACAATCCCGACCCGAATGTGCATTATTATAACCTGATGGACTACGTCCAGTTCCTTCAGCCTCAGGGTTCAGACATTGATAAGTTCCACCGCAGCGGTGAGATTCAGATATTCGGCAACAAGGCACTCGCTAAACTTAGTGGCAGCAGGTTCAACCGCACCGTGTTCAACACCATCGCCTCTGACGTTAAGAGCGAGCTTCAACGCTATGGCACTAGCCTTGTGGGACTTAATATTAACGGCTTCGGTGCTCCTATCGGCAATTACCGTCGCAATGAGAGTGAGGCAATGGAGCGTTCGCTTGATTTAAAGAAGTACCTGATGAAGCAGAAGCTCACCAACCGCAACGACCTCACCGTAGGCTGGCTTGCTGAAGACTGGGACAGCATCTCTTCGCTTGTAGCGGGTAGTGGCATGAATCTCCGTGACGCTGTTGTTGATATCATCAAAAATATAGATGTTGTCAACGGTCGTGAGCGTGAAATTGAGAATTTGGGACTGGGTATGCCGTATGCTTATATGAATCGTTTCATCTTTCCAAAAGTGTACCGTATAAAATATACGTTGACGTTCCGTCACGATGGATTTGACAGTAATTCCGCTATGCAGCATCTGGGCTCAAACCCTGCAACAATGACGCTGGGTGAACTCTATGCCACAGCTGGATACTATAAGAAGGGTTCACGCGAGTACAACGATATCGTGGACCTGACCGCCCGTCTCTTTCCTGATAATGCCGAGGCAAACATCAATGCAGCGGGCGTAGCTTTGACACGCAATGACGTAACCCTTGCTCATAAGTATCTCAAGCGTTGGGAGACCGATCCAAGAGCCTACTGCAACATGGGCCTCCTTTATCTTAGCGAGGGCAACCGTGATAAGGCTGAAGTTTACCTGAAGATGGCAAAGGCAGCAGGAGTGAAACAGGCAGACAACGCCCTGAACGAACTCATGAAGCTCAAATAACAAAGCAATTAAAGATTGATCATAAATATAGTAAATACAGCCTTATGAAACATACATTATACATATCATCAATGTTGGCGGCATGTATGCTTCTGTTCTCCTGTGCGGCGGATAATACCGTCATACCGGAGAATGGCTCCACGAAGTCTGCCGTTGTGAACCTCTCGCTTTCCACGGGTGCCGATACACGTGCCAACGGTGCGCTGCCGACGGACAAAGGTTCGGTCGTGGGGAGCAACGAGGGAAAGTTGAACCATATATGCGTGGGACTCTTTGATGCCAATGACAAGCTGGTTACCCTGTATGAATATGATTACAGCGGAGATAAAAGCATTCCGACCCGTACGGATGCAGTAAAAATGCTTGTCTTTGCCAATGTGCCTATGAGTGCATTTGCAGGGAAGTATGTGCTGAGTGACTTTTATACGGTGGCTCAGGACCTAGGCTATACCACATCAGCGGACGGTAAGACCAAGACTGCCGTTACCACGGCAAACTCACAGAGTATGACGTCGCTTCCGATGATGTCGGATGTGAAGGCATTAGACTGGGGATCAGGTACAACTCTGAGTCCGACAGTAACACTGAACCGTGTGGTAGCGCGTGTTGCACTGACTAATATAACTTATAGCTTCAGTGGTTCATATAGCGGCTGCACTTTCACTCCGACGGAAGTGTTTATGTATAATGCAAGCAATCAGCTTACTAACTGGAATACAAAGACAGTCAGCGGCAGTGTGAGTGGTGAGAATATCGCTGGCAATGCCAATACTGTATATCTGGGTAGCGGAACAATCAGCTCATTCAGTGGTCCTTATTATTTCTATGTATTCCCTAACAGCAATACAACGACACCGACCAAGTTGGTGATCAAGGGAACCTTCAAGACAAAGAGTGGCACTACATACACCACCTATTATCCGATAACGGTAAACAGCAGTTCGCCTACAGGTAATATCGTCTCAACGATAACAGGTGGAACAGGGGACTCAAAGATAAGTGCGAATACTACCTATGGTCTTTCTGTAACTCTTAATGGTACCGGTGTGACGAATGTAACCGATGAAATTACCACCACCAGCATTACCGTAACTACGAGTGTTGATAATATGACTAATGTGACCGTTCCTGAACATTTCGGTTCATAAATATAATAGGTGATTATTTTATCTATATGGTTCATATAGGATGCTTAGACTCGTTCCAGCATGTTGGCTCATGCCTCTATAATAATATATTGAAGATATTAAGAATAAGAATTAATAATAAAAACGTGAGATTATGAATAAGAATTATTTACTTATTGCAGTACTGATGTCAATCGGAATGATGACATCCTGCTCTTCTTCCGACACGGAAGAAAACACACCCGTCGGTAATCCAGCAGTTGTCAGCCTAGAACTTAACGGTAAGGCTATGACCCGTTCTGCGGCTTCTACTGACGAAGCTAATATCTCTGGTGGTCAGGCGGCAGCCTTTGATGCCTCGGGTGCAATAGTCGGAACTGTTCAGAGCTTCTTGACAAGCGAAGCTGCAACTCCGACTATCAATACCACAACCCAAGCCACTCAGGTCAGCGTAGTTGCCAATCCTGGTACTACTTCTACTTCTAAATTTACTGGCATTGTAAATAAGAAAAACCTTGAAGATGTAACAACGGACTTGGCCAGTACAACAACAGCTGCAACAACTCCAAACAGTCAGGACGCTAAATTGCTTCCTAAGTATGGTAATGCAACTCTTACTTTCGGCACCGATTCAAAAGCAAATCCTACTGTTGATATGTACAACCTTGTAGGGAAGATAAAGCTGAGTTCTATCAAGACAAACTTTCTCGGAACTGGTTATGCAGGAGCTACATTCGTGCCAAAGGAAGTCTTCCTGTATAACGCCAACACCACTTGTACATTCGGTGGAACAGGTTCTGCTCCACAGACTGGTGAGAATACATCCAAGGATGGTAATTATTCCATAAGTCCTAATGACTTCTGTTATCTGAGTTCCGGTGTAATTGCAAGCTATAATGAGGATTCTCCTACCGCCTATACATTCTATACGTTTCCTAATGATGCAACCACTCCAACAAAGATTGTTATAAAGGGTGCATTCACTCCGAAGGACGGATCACCAGTTGTTGTTTACTATCCAATTGTTGTAAATAGGTATCAGGGCGGAACAACTATCACAAAGGATGGGAAGCCAATAGACAAAGCTGATGTAAACGACTCAAAGATTGTGCAGAGTACAAGTTATGATGTAAGCATCATTATCAAGGGTAAGGGTATGGACAGTCCTGACAGCAATATTACTCCTGCTACGGCAACAATAACAATGAATGTCAAGAACTGGACAGATTATACCCAGGAGGTAACTGTCGAGTAAAAATATAGGATACAATAAAACGAAATCGTATTATGAAGTTAAGATATTACCATCATCTACTGTTGCTCCCGCTGTTGTCGCTGCTTGCCTCGTGCATCAACGATGACTATTCCGACTGCGTCCAATGCTCTGTGATTGTATCGCAGACGGACAGCATAGGTAATTCCTTGACAACAAAAGTGAAGGGTAATATGATGGCATATCTCTTCATAGACGGTAAGTTTGACCACATCGTTACGTCTGATCCTGACAGCAGTTATAAGATAAGCTATGACGGCAGAAACGGAAATGCTTCCTTAGTGGCTATAGGCAGTTCGGATAAAGACAGTGCTCAGATATTTACACCAGCAGTAGGATCAGACATGAATTCTATATCTGTAAGTGTAAAGCGCGACCCTCTCACGGGTGAATATATTCTCCCGTCTTCACTATATTATGGTACTTATGCCATCAGTTCTCAAGCAGCAGGTGTAAGTACTGTATACGGTAATATTGTTATGAAGAAGAAACCTGCAACGGTTCATGTTGTTATCAGACAGCTCAAGGAGTATTTCGGAGACAGGAATTATAAGGTTGTCCTGTCAGGATTCCGCAGTACCATGACCTTCGCAGGACAGATAACAGGAGATTCAATAGAATACTCCCCGTCAGCAGTTTTTGATACATCTAATCAACTGGTGACAAGCAGTATCAATACTTTTCCAACCATGCAGAAAGAATACGTGACAGTATCGGTGTTCAGTAATCCCGACGGATCTGCCAAGTCTCGTAGTTCGATGACGCAGCTTATCTGGAGTACCAACCGTGACAGTTATGGCAACAGGGTAACTCTTAATTCTGGTGATGACAAGGTTATCATCGTTGACTGCAGCAGCAAGCAGCTGATTTTAAAGGTCATGCCTTGGAGTGAATACTTACAGCATGTAGTAATACCGTAATTTATAGAATTAGGCATAAACAATTATGATGAGAAGAATATCATATCTACTATATATATTATTTACATTGGCATTCGTTTCTTCTTGTAACACGATGGACGATATGCTTGATGAAAACAAGGATGCTGCTACACTGACAGTAAAGATAGCACAGCAGGATCCTACTACAGTCACGCGTGCAATCAGTGATGCTATAGAGAATGTGAATGTACTTGTCTTTGATGCTCAGGGACATTTAATAGGTAGTACGTACGCCTCGAGCAGTCCAACATCAGTTTATGTTTCGGCGAGGGAAGGTAGTGGCTGTACTGTCTGTGCCATTGCCAACACTGGTAGCAGTTCCTATTTTGACGGTATAAGTACACTTACAGAACTTCAGGCAAAGGTAACTCCAGCACTGGGAACAGCGGATGCACTGGGAGCAAAGAGCAATGAAATATTATACGGTACGATTCCTGATGTAACGCTGAGTAGCGGAGCAAATACTCAGACCGTATCTTTAAGACGATTATATAGTAAGTACACATTTACAATAACCCCTTCCAGTGATATAGCAATAACTGGTTATCAGCTTTGCAATGTACCAAATGAATGCTATATAGCATCTGGTAATACATCAAATCCAACAACAGGTTTTTCTGGATTGAATTATGATGCCGTAGCAACTCCTGTTTATGCGGGTACTGTAGTCACAGCAGGACCATATTATATCTATGAGAACTTGGCTGGCACAGCTTCTGCTTCCAATACTGCAGAATTAAGAACAGCGGCTAATGCCCCGACTGGTTCTTCATATTTACTGATAACAGCAAGAGGAACAGGATATAATGCTGGCTGGACATCAACTTACAGAGTATATTTGGGAGGAGTTACGAATGCAACAAGTCCTGTTTTGGATTATACCAACTTCAATATAAATAGAGATTTTAATTATCAATGCAATATCGCAATTTCAGGCAGCGGTGCAAATGATGTGAGAGTGACATATACTCCGACAACAAGTACAAGGACAAATGTTTATTTTGGCGATGCGACTGTAGGTAATTATCTTTATGCTGATGGAACTAATGGACCTACGTTTAAGTCAGGTCAGACAGTTGGTATCATCTATTCGAGTGAACTTACTCAGAACCAATACAATGCAGGTTGCCGTCATGGTAGAGCACTCGCGTTGAAAGATGCATATAATGGAACTCTAAGCTGGACAAATAGTTCTTCTCAAGTTTCTCCTTATCCAGACCAGACAGTTTATCCTTACTGTCAGGATTTTAAAACAAGTTTTCAAGATGTAAGCAGCGGTTATGATGCCTTGAGTGCCAATAGCAGCTACGTGACTAACACTAATAATCCTGCATGGTATTATTGTACAACCTACAGCGATGGTACTACTCATACTGGTTTATTAGCAAATAGAAAATGGTATCTTCCCAGTGCTGGTGATTGGTGGGATATAATGGAGAACCTTTGTACATGGACAGCATCAGAAATGACTACAATAAAAAGCCAGCGTGCAAATTCTAGTGGTATGGGTACTATAATATCAAAAACAGGTTATTATTCAACTTTTGATACGAAATTGTCAGCAGGGGGAGCTGGCAGCCCTTTGAAACATAATAATTACTATTGGTCCGCGTCGGAGTACAATAGTGACAACGCCGTGATTGTGCTCTTCTACAGTAGCCGCGTCAACGTGGACGTCTACAGTAAGGCGTACAGTTTCAGCTTCTATGTTCGGGCTGTCCTCGCTTATTAATCACTTTATCTCTTTAAAACTTTATCTATTTAAAAATACCGCCTTTGGCGGTCGAAACATACTTATAATGTCGCAATCCGATCATCTTCCTATCTATAAGGATACTTTCACCATGCTAGGCATGGTAATAAACAGAGTAAAAGATTATCCACGTTTCTATCGCTACACAATAGGCGAAAAGATGGTGAATATTAATCTGTAACTATTGTCTCTGATCTATAGAGCAAACAGCTGTTACGAAAACAAGCATGATGATTGAACTTCTAATTAAATATAACAATAATGCGCAATAGCATTAGATAAAAAAGATATAACTCAATTCGGATGCCTGTCAATGATGCAGCAATCGCTGCATCATGAAGAAAAAAGATTCGTGAGAACCGATGGCGTCTAATAATTATCACTATAATTAGATAGAAACATTTATTCTATCTTCCCCTGATTAGATTAGTCATTGAAAGGGGGAATTCACACAAGCGTGTGTGTCTTTCGAAAGCCTTTCCCCGTGAGGGGAGAGGTCTTTTTAAATTTATATTCTTAGTGCATTTACTCCGTCTTAAAAGTGATACGTAAGTCCAAATCTTATTTCAAAAGTCTTTGCATATACGTTGTCGTGATACTTATAATAAGTATCGCGTACATAGTATGTGCCTGAAAGTACTGCGCTTAATGAACCCTTAAGATCAAGTTCCCATATAGGATTGAGGACAAGAAGAGACGCATTACCTTTGTCGCCTTGCGCATTAAGATATAATGGATCAACTTTTGTCAAGTCTTTGTTTTCATAGCCTTTCCATGTAAAAATGCGATAATAGTCGGTGTGGATGATGAAACGTCCAAAATTGTGAAACTCCATGTGAGTCTTTGTCTTGATTGAAAATCCACTTCCCATGTTGTAGTCTCTGTCAATGACATTATAATAATCGCTCTTTGTTCCTCCAAGTAGAATGGCTGAAAGAAATACTCGCTGTTCCAAACGCGTCAGTGCACCAACCTGTGGAAAAGAGAATATCACTCCCGGACCAAACGATGCTGCCTCTGATATACGATAAGGTGTAAGCGATGTGCCGTCTTTTACAGGTTTTGAATCATAATAGTTGAAATGCTGAAATATACCAAACTCAGCCTGAATATTGTTGTTCTCATAAACAGGGGCACCCCATATACGTCCCAATATATGAAGTCCGTTGATTAAAGGTTGGTTGGCACTGAATCCAAATGTTGCCTCAGCATAAAAGAAATCATAAGGCTTGTTTTCTGAATCATTGAAAGGATTGCCATATTCCATGAATAGGTTTACGTATGGGTTGTGCTCTCCTCTGAATAAAGCTCCGTTGTCAGCAAGATAACGATCACCG
Organism: Prevotella herbatica; assembly: GCF_017347605.1. NCBI lineage: Bacteria > Pseudomonadati > Bacteroidota > Bacteroidia > Bacteroidales > Prevotellaceae > Prevotella > Prevotella herbatica. Next base: position 877,667 of record NZ_AP024484.1, on the reverse strand, counting down.
ACCGATATAGATAAGTCTACTGGGAAACGGTTGTAATCATGATACTTATAATACTTATTTTTTACAGCCCATGTATCACCACTAATGATACGGTTGAAACCTTTCATTGGGCATACCACTGTTGCTGCAAACTCACGCAGAAAGCGGCGGAAGCCACGCTGACTGTCATTAAGAATGATGTCGCTGATGCGATGTGTCACCTCTCCAATACATATACCACCAAATGTTGTCGCCATGAGGTCGTTGATAGCAGGTGGTTCAATTTCACCACATGTCTCCCACATCAAACTTCCACCTAAAGCAAACGGTGCCGACTCCCAAAACGTCATTCCACTTGAACGGGCAGAATTAAAATAAAGACTGCCATGATAAGGGTGTGCAAATAGATTAGTAGAAAATTGGTCGTTGTCCCATACAAAGCCCGTTTTTATATTATGATGAATAGTGTGAAGGTTTACTTTCGCAAAATCTTCGTTCATCACAAACCTATCGAAACAATGCACAGCCACATTTATTCCAGTTGCCTCGGCAATGCCTTTCCATAAATATTTTCTATGCATGTAAGGAGCATTATATGCGTATGTGCTATCCGTGTCTGCATCTTCTTTATTAGTAGTCTTTGCATTTGGGGCCTCATAACCAGTCATGAGTGGATATTTCTTCTTATTGTATCTCACAGCTATACCAGCTTCCACGATAGCACCATTGCGATATTCTTTTAGATGATGGTAATAGCGAGTGTCTCCATATCCCACAGAAGCAAAAGCACTCATATAATTGTTTATCTGATAATCTGTGTTCACACGCAACTGCAATGAACATAGTCGTTTCGGCTTATCCTCATTATTTTGAAATGTCTCGATATGGAAAAATCCTATGTCTGAACTTACTGTCCATCGAGGTGCAATTTCAAAATATTGACCTAGACGATAGAACAAAGCTCCCGAAAAACGTTTGTCAAGTCCCATATAATGCGTTCCTACACCGACCATACTATATGTACTTCGGTTACGAAAGCGCATGGCGAAGTTCAGTTTGGTTGATGTGCCGGCATAGTACATCACGTCTATTTTGGTCTTGGGATTTACATTTACCAGTCCCACTTTGTGCGCAATCGTGTCGCGGCTATAGTTTATAAGTCCCACTTGCACACCTCTAGGATGCGAGCTGCACACATTGATCAGTCCAATCTGTGAACCATTGAGCGTATCTACATAATTATATGCGGCAACCTGAAGCCCACGCATGTAAGAAGAACAGATATTGGCAATGGTACTAATCTGCATACCCTCTTTCACCCCCATAGAAATGTTGGTGATTCCACTTAATTGCACACCTCGGAATGGACTTGTTGCTATGTTTGTAAATCCAGAAAGTTGTACACCGTTTAGCGAATGAGCCATGTTGTTGATAAAAGCAAATTGGAAACCAGATAAGTTACCGCTTACAGAATTTATCGCACCACATAATTGTGCTCCATTAACATCACCTGCCGTATATGAGAACAGCCCTCCAATGTTTAATCCGTTAGCCTCACGTCTTACAACGCTGGATAATCCACCAAACTGAAATCCGTGTAGAGAATCCACGTTGGAAACAAGTCCAATATTTAACTTACTAACAAGGGTACTGTCTTTTTCTCTTCTGTTTATTCCCAATGCAATATTTGTGTTTCGCTTCACAGGTGATAGCTGTGCCATTGAATATGCAATGTCAAGTAATAAGAATAAAGCCAATGTCAGGTGCCTTAATTTCATAACAAGTTAATTCTTAGTTTATGCAAATATAAATAAAATAGATGAAAAATGAAAACTATTCTTACAAAAATAGTATTGTTGTATGGAATTACAAAATAAAATGTGCAGACATAAAAATAACTATAAAGACTTGCTTTTTCAAAAAAGATTAGATAAATTTACTGCTTTGAAACCAATAACTGTGATATCATGATTTAATAGCAAACGATTTATGCACAAAAAAGACTATTTTGATATATAAATAGTATATATATACATGTAATGATGATATATATGCAAATATTCTTTCAAATATAGTATATTTATTAAAATTATTGTATCTTTGCACCAAGAAAAAACAAAAGATAAATGGCATATAGTAGAATTACTGCTGCAGAAGGTGCGGCAATGATAAATAATAATGATAATATAGGATTATCTGGGTTCACACCAAACGGCGTAGCAAAAGCTGTATTTCGTGAACTTTCAAAGCGTGCCGTTTCGGAACATGAAGCTGGCAGACCTTTTAAAGTTGGTATTCTTACTGGTGCATCAACCAGTCAGAGTATTGAGGGCGATATGGCAAGTGTCAATGCTATAAAGTTCAGGGCACCGTTTTCCACTAATAAAGATTTTAGAAACCATACTAATGCAGGTGAGATAGATTATGAAGATATGCACCTGGGACACATGGCAGAACGTCTGCGTCGTGGCTTTTACGGAGAAATAGACTGGGCAATAATTGAAGTCAGTGATATTGACGAGGGTGAAAGCATGTGTAAGGCTTTCCTAACCAGTGCTGGAGGAATAGTTCCGACTATTGCGCGTCTGGCAAAAAAGATTATAATTGAGAAGAACGCCTTTCATAGTAAGGCTTCACGCTATCTTCATGATGTATATGAAATAGGTGAGTGCCCTTTTCGTCAACCTATTCCAATTCTTGGGGTAAGTGATCGTATAGGAAAAGAGTATGTTGAGATAGATGCCAAGAAAATTGTGGGTGTTATTGAATGCAATATTCCTGAAGAGGCAAGAGCATTTAAACCACTTGACCAAATTACACAGCAGATGGGACACAATGTTGCTGATTTTCTTGTAGCTGACCTTAAACGTGGACTTATTCCTTCACAGTTCCTTCCGTTGCAAAGTGGAGTGGGCACAACAAGTAATGCTGTTCTTGAGGCATTAGGTCAAAACCCTTTGGTGCCTGTATTTTCAGTTTACACGGAGGTTGTTCAGGATTCCGTTGTGAAGTATATGAAGGAAGGACGAATAAAGGATGCAAGTTGTTCGTCGCTAACAGTGACTAATGATACTTTGCAAGAGATATATAGTGAAATTGACTATTTTAAAAAGCATATAACAATTCGCCCAAGTGAGATAAGTAACTCTCCAGAAGTGATACGTCGTCTTGGAGTTATTGCAATGAATACGGCAATAGAATGCGATATATATGGCAATGAGAATTCAAGTCATATATGTGGTAGCAGACTAATGAACGGTATCGGTGGTTCATGTGATTACGAACGTAATGGATATATCAGTATATTCACCACACAGAGTACAACTAAAAATGGTTGCATCAGTGCTATTGTTCCAATGTGTAGTCATGTAGATTCAACAGAACATGATGTTGACGTGATTGTGACAGAACAGGGAATCGCTGACCTTAGAGGAAAGGGACCTCTGCGTCGTGCAAAAGAAATAATAGAAAACTGTGCTCACCCTAGTTATCGCCCGTTGCTGAGAGATTATCTTAAAATAGCAGAACACGGACACGAACCTCAGAGTATGCGTGCTGCTCTTGCGTTTCACGATACATTCCTGAAGAAAGGGGATATGCGACTGACTGATTTCAGCGAGTATCTGTAAGAACATATACATTATGCAAAAGAAGAAAATAATCCTTTGGACATTACTGTCTGTTGTAATATTGTTTTGCATATATACAATAGGTGGTTCGTTTTATCTGATAAACTTTGCGTTGCTACCGTCAGAAAAAGATAATGTAGAAAAGGTTACTCATAAAAACGATTCAATATATTCGTTTATGAAACCCTGGACAGATAGTCTTAACAAGGTTAAAGCAATTCATGATACAACGATTATCAACAGTGAAGGTCTGAAACTGAATGGTTATTATATTAAGTCGACAAAACCGACGCGTAAGACAGCCATTCTTATTCATGGATATAAAGACTGTGCTTATACCATGATGCCTATTGCGTATATATACAGTCATGAACTGGGATACAACGTGTTGTTGCCAGATCTGCAATACCATGGTAAGAGTGATGGTAAGGCTGTTACCATGGGATGGAAAGACCGCAAGGATATATTGCTATGGGCAAAGCTTGCAAATACACTTTTTGGTAACAATACCGAAATTGTTGTGCATGGCATTTCAATGGGAGGTGCTACAACAATGATGGTGTCTGGTGAAAAACTTCCACCTTATATTAAATGCTTTGTTGACGACTGCGGATATACAAGTGTCTGGGATGAATTCAATTATGAGATAAAAGAGATGTTCGGACTTCCTGCATTTCCATTAATGTATTCGTCAAGTGCATTATGCAAACTATTGTATGGTTGGAGTTTCGGTGAGGCTTCGGCTTTGCATCAAGTAGCGAAATGCAAACTGCCAATGCTCTTTATTCACGGTTCGGCAGATGACTACGTGCCTACACGAATGGTTTATCCGCTTTATAAGGCAAAACCGCAACCTAAAGAAATATGGATTGTGCAGGGGGCGCCACATGCAAAGTCATTCCAGTTAAATCAAAAAGCATACATCAATAAGGTTGCGCAATTTACAGGCAAGTATATCAAATGATATATTTGCCTTGTTTATATTGTTCTCTGTTTAGATCTTAAAGTAATCCTTTGAATATTGTTTTCCGTTGGAAAATGTTAACGATGTTATATATTTGGTTAATGTCTGTTATAGCTTATAATGTTTGCCTTTGGAAATTTGTTTGAACAAATTAATTTTATACCTTTGTAAATGTTTTCCAGTAGAAACTATTAATTAAAAGAAAATAATTATGCATAACAAATTATTTATAATGATTATGATGATAGCTGCACTTTTTTCATCAAGTTGCACTAGCGCTAAACAGAAACAAAAAATAATAAACAAACAGGAGGCTAAGAAAATGAATACAACAGAATTGACACTATCAGAGTTCAAAAACAAAGTGATGGACTATGAGAAGAATCCTCAAAGTTGGGACTTTAAAGGTGATAAACCTGCAATAATAGATTTTTATGCTACATGGTGTGGACCTTGCAAAGCAACAGCTCCAATCCTTGACAGTTTGGCTGAAGAGTATCAGGGTAAAATCGATGTTTATAAAGTAGATGTTGACAAGGAACAGGAACTAGCATCAATATTTGGCATCCGCTCAATACCTTCATTGCTGTTCATTCCGATGAAAGGCGAGCCAAAGATGCAGGTTGGCGCAATGGGAAGAATAGATCTTGAAAAAGCAATAAAAAATACTTTATTGAAATAAGACAAGATATAATGAATAAAAATTGTATTTGCAGAATAAGAAATGTATATCGTGCCATAGCTGCTTTTGAAACCGAGTTCCAAAAGCAGCTTGGTCTTAATATAAATGAGGCAACGATGCTTTGCATTGTATCTGAAAAGGAAAACATATCTTCAGGAGAGATTGCCGAGGAAATGGAACTTTCAAATTCAAATGCTTCAAAGGTAATTGCTTCTTTGGAAAAGTCCGGGTATATTCATCGCAAACTTTGTAAAGAAGACAAGCGCTGCATGCGTTTTACAATTACAAAAGAAGGTGAGGAATTATTGGCCAAAGTTAATTGCGAAAGATTCCAGTTGCCAGAAAATCTTACTAATTTATCAGTAGATTGATTAGTATCTTGATCAATATAACAAGCTACAAAAAGCTGAAAGAAAAAATATATAGCTGAAAATGACCGTGGGCGATGCGTTGCCTGTGGTGTATGTACAAATACTTGTTTGAAAGGCTTTTCTTTGACGGCATACAACTCATTCTTAAGTTGAAGAATAACATGAAAGGATCTATTATGAAAGTCTCAGACAAGTTACTCTTAAAGGAAAAGGTTATCATTGAGACTATTAATGACGAACTTAAGAACATTGCACAAGTGGAATATTCAAGACATCGGTCTTGTCTGTACACTTGGAGCATTGGCTGCATATAGCCTTTCCCAAAGAAACCTACAATTAATGCTGAAAGAACTGTTGATAGACAATTAACCTTGTTCTAAATTCGTCGAACTCACGTTAATCTAGGAGATGGCCTAGTCAAACAACATTTTTTTTTCTGTTTAAACAATATTCAGTATATCTGTATCTTTTATATGAGGTTTCAATGTAAGATAATGCTGTATATCATCACTCTGGTCTTTCAGAGCTGTGCCGCTTTTCTTCATATTATATGCATTCTCTATAAGCCAAGCCAACTTAAATGCTGCCTTACCATAGCTCAATCCCTCAGGACGTATGTTTGATATACAGTTACGTTCGCTTTCCATCCTGCCACAATAGGGCTTGTATGTCATATACACTCCCAGACTATCGGGAGATGAAAGGCCAGGGCGTTCGCCTATCAGTGTAGCAACCAGTCCGCAATGCATCCTCTCCGCGATATCATCACCTAGTGCTACTCTGCTCTCCTTTGCGAGCACCACCGGTCCAACCGTCATGCCAAGTTCATCCATGTATGGTAAAAATTGCCGTATGAATGGAACGGCTTGTTTATGAACAGCTTTTGATGACAATCCGTCACCTATAACTAACAATACATCAGCTCCCTGATAATTCAGCTCATCTAGTAGAAGTTTACTTCTCTCACTTAGTCGTCTGCCAAAGTCAGGACGACACAAGTATATTTCCCTATTGGCAGCGCAACTTTCCACATTTATAGTTTCAAGTCCCATTGCATGTAATTCTTTTCCTATTCTATCTCTATCGAAAGGCATCTTTATAGAATCACGTGCCTTGGCATGCGCCAGACTGAATGCCAAATAGTCGTTTGTCAGTATGCTGCATCCAGTCCTACCTAGGGCAATTCTAGCATCGGTATAAGATTTTAGTTTTTCCCAACAGTCGTTCTCTCTTATATTTTCTGCCTTTACGGTTAAATAATGATTTTCATCCATTTACAGCCTCCATTTTCTCTATTTGCAATAATTTATTTGTTGGTTTGAATGGCAGAATATCTCCTTTTTCGTCTATTAGGTTTATTTTTTTCAACCAACTTTCAAACTCAGGTGCATGCCTTTTGTTCAGGAGTTTTCTCACATACAGGGCATCATGATAAGATGTACTCTGATAGTTAAGCATTATATCGTCTGCTCCGGGGACACCCATAATATAGTTAACCCCACCGGCTACGAGTAATGTGAGTAGATTGTCCATATCATCCTGATCAGCCTCGGCATGATTTGTATAACAGATGTCACAGCCTAGAGGCACTCCCATCAGCTTACCACAAAAGTGATCTTCAAGTCCTGCTCTTGTTATCTGTTTACCATCGTATAGGTATTCGGGACCTATAAAACCAACCACTGTATTTACAAGAAGAGGATGATACCTGCGGGCCACTGCATAACAGCGAGCTTCGCACGTCTGTTCGTCTACTCCGAAATTTGCATCTGATGATAAAGCAGAACCCTGTCCTGTTTCGAAATACATGCAGTTTTCTCCGATAGTTCCACGATGAAGACTCTTTACGGCTTCGTACCCCTCGTCTAGCATCTTAAGATTAACACCAAATCCGGCCATGGCTTTCTCTGTTCCTGCTATGCTCTGAAACAACAAGTCTACCGGTGCCCCTCTGTTTATCAATTCGGTGCAAGTTGTGACATGTGTGAGCACACACGACTGAGTAGGTATATCATAATTATGTATTATATCATCCAACATATAGTTCAGGTTCATCAACACCGGTATACTATCGCTGGCAGGATTAATACCGATAACAGCATCTCCGCAACCGTACATAAGTCCATCTATTATGCTTGCAGCAATACCCTTCAGGTCATCTACAGGATGATTAGGCTGTAATCTCACGCTCAATCTGCCTGGCAGACCGATTGTATCTCTGAACTTAGTTACGACACTACATTTCTGTGCCACTAATAATAAATCCTGATTACGCATTATTTTACTAACTGCTGCTGCAATCTCTGGCGTTATCCCTGGAGCTACATACGAAAGATCGTCGGTTGTGGTATGGTCGTTTAGCAACCAATTTCGAAAGTCACCCACCGTGAGACTGCTTATCGGAGCAAAAGCTTTCTGATCATGAGTATCAATAATTAATCTTGTAATCTCATCTTCTTCATAAGGAATAAGAGGCTCTTCAAGGAATCTTTGAAGTGGTATTTCAGCAAGGACCATTTTTGCAGCCACCCTCTCCTCCATGTTTGAAGCAGATATTCCGGCAAGGTCATCACCAGAACGAGCTGGTGTTGCCTTTGCCATGACATCTTTCAGATTATCAAATCTATATGTTATGTTTCCTATCGCTATCTTGTACATATACTGTCTCTCCTATTAGTTCACCTTCAGATTCTACATCTGACTCAATCTCGTCTTCTACCTCTGGCGCATTATCGTCTATTACAACAAAGTCTTCCTTTATAGCTTTACGGTTGTACACATAGTAACCATAGCATAATGCCATTATTATTATAAATGCAACAAATACATTGAAATTATAGTATATCATCAGTACAAAACATATCACAGCTCCTATCAATGCTATTATAGGGAAGGCAGGGTAACAGATTGCCTTGTAAGGACGTTCCAGATTGGGCTCTGTCTTACGGAGTCTGAATAGAGACATCATTGATATGATATACATTGTGATGGAACCAAAACATGCCAGTGTTATAATATTTGCAGTAAGCGACTGACCATTAAAGAATGGATCAAAACCATTGCATAGAACACAGATGATACCGAAAACGGCTGTACTTATGATTGCCCAATGTGGAACAGCGCGTATGTTAACCCAGCTTAATGACTTTGGTAGATAACCAGCACGTGACAGTGCAAATATCTGACGACCAGCCTCCATTATTATTCCATGGAATGAAGCCAAGAGTCCAAAGAGTCCAAGGAAGACTAACATATGTACCCAACTACTCTTTTGACCTACTACCATCATCATAGCTTTAGGCAGAGGGTCATTTAGGTTGGATAATTGTTTCCAATCACCTGATCCACCAGCAAACATCATTACGCCAGCAGCAAGAATTACTAGAGTTATAATACCCGTAATAAATCCTTTCTTAACTGTAACTTGTGGATTTTTTGCTTCTTCTGCACTCATAGAGGCTCCTTCTATTGCGAGGAAGAACCATATTGCGAACGGTATTGAAGCGCATATACCACCTATCGTCCCCATAGAGAATGTGTCTGAACCGGCCCAGCCGTGTGAAAGAAAGTTTGTTAATTCAAAACCAGGTGCCACTACGCCCATAAAGACGAGCAACTCGCATATAGCTATTATCGTAACAGCGAGTTCAAATGTAGCAGCCGCTGAAACTCCGCAAAGATTTAAGGCAACAAAAAGTCCGTAAGCTACAATTGCGATAGCAACAGGGCTTAATCCTGGTACTAGATCACTGAAATATGCTCCGATAGCTAATGCTATGGATGGAGGTGCGCAAACATATTCTATAAGTGTAAATGTACCCGCAAAGAATCCCCCAATGGGTCCAAACGCTCTGCGAGCATAGGCAAACGGACCTCCTGCTTGAGGAATAGCACATGACATCTCTGTAAAACTGAATATAAAAGTTACATACATCACCGCAACAAATAAAGTTGCTATTAAGAACCCAAGGGTTCCTCCTGATGCCCAACCGTAACTCCATCCGAAATAATCTCCTGAAATAACCAATCCTACAGCTATTCCCCACAAATGAAAAGCGTTCAACTTACGCTTCAATGTTGACTTTTGCTTACCCATACCTAATTTGTTTTAATTGTGTTGTGTTATTATGTGTGTGTTGTTTATGATATCCGCAAATATCATTTTGTAATCTTAATGGTGTAAATATAAAGCATGTTGCAATCTTAATAGTACAAAGATACAGCATTTTGAAACGATAACAAAATAAATTGTAGCATAAAGTAAGTAATTAATATTCGAATATTCGTTTTTGATACTTTTTACTTGTTATTTGTATGCAAATAGTAAGCAAAATAGCGATTATAAGTTTAAATTGTTATTTAATGTGAGTTCGACGAATTTAAAACAAAGTTAATTGTCTATCAATAGTTCTTTCAACATTAATTTAGGCTTCTTAGGGAAAAGGCAGTATGCAGCCAATGCTTCAAGTGTATTGATAATATAATTATCAAAAGACCGATGTCATAAATGTTCCACTTGTGCAATGTTCTTAAGTTCTTCATTCATAGTCTCAATGTTAGCCCTTTTCCTTAAGAGTAACTTATCTGAGCCTTTCATAATAGCTCCTTTCATGTTATTCTTCAATGTGTATTTTACTATCATAGCATCAAAAAACTTGCAGAAATCATCTGCAATACAAAATATTTCAGTAACTTTGTCCTCGGTGATCATTGTGATTATTGTTTGTAATGTTTTGATTTTTAACACATTAAATTTACAGCAATTTTCACTAATCATCAAATTTTACATATTTATAATTCATCGAACTCACGTTATAGTAAATGACGAGGTGTGTATAGTATGCGGACTGTGTGAAAAGTCTTGTCCAGCTGGTGTAATGTATAATGTTAAGGTTGCATGAAGAAGATAACGCATTGGTATGATTATATGTGGACGTGGACAGATATTCCTTATTATTGGCAACAAATTAAGAATGTCTAAGTGAAAGGCAGCACCAAGATGGTTGTCTTCAAAATGGTTCGGAAATGGTTTCCTTGTGTTTTTCATGACATTCTTTCTCAATATGATTTATGCAACAGTCCTTGTAGCAAAGGATATAAAGTCATTAATATATAGACCGCAGACATGGTGTGTGTTGTCCAATGGGAAATATGACACAAATGATTTGCAAATTAAAAAACAAAGAATAAATATGAATCAGGAAAGAACTCTTGCGGATATAGCCGCAGATAATTATAATAACGGATATAACTGCGGTCAAGCTTTGGTTGTGGCTTTTGCTGAACGTTATGGCTTTTCAAAGGAGCAGGCTTCACAGATTACTGCCGCTTTTGGTGGTGGATTGGGACGCCAGAGACTCACTTGTGGTGCTGTTATGGGAATGGGGGTCTTGGCTGGGCTTGAAGATGGTAATTCCGTACCTGGAGAAAAGGATAAGGTGAAAACTACATTCAATGCTATACAGATGATGACTGAAAAGTTTAAAGAGCAGTATGGATCTGTGACATGTGGTGAAATCTTAGGTTTGAAGGGATATGCTAAAGCTGAAGGTCCTGCTCAGCATCAGGAAATACCAGAAGCATATAAAGGCAGACCGTGTGCATTGAAGGTAAAGTTAGCCGCTCAGATATTTGAAGATTATCTTAAAAGTAAAGGCATAGCAGAGGATAAACAGAAATAGTTTAAGCGATAACAATATTTTAGAGGAATAAGAGTAGCTGAAAATTATGCTTTAGGATGTTACGCATATTGTTGATATCTTACATCATTTCTTAATAAGATATCTAGTTTATTTTGCAGTATTCCATATAGTAACGTAAACTTTATATCGTAGTAACGTAAACTTTATGTCGTAGTAACGTAAACTTTATGTCGTAGAAACGTAAACTTTATGTCGTAGTAACGCAAACTTTATATCGTAGAAACGGATTTCTGAATCTTTAAATGCTTCTTGTCAACAGTAACAATATGATAAGAAGCATCGTTTTGTCTTAATTCAGATGCGATTTATAGTGCTTTGTCCATTTACATATATTGCTGATTAGCATAATCTCCCCCTATAGTTTTTTAAAATAAATAGTGTCAAAGTGTCTAATGGCTGTGTATCAGTTAGTTAGAATGCTTTTTTAGCGAAGATAAGTATCAGGCAAGAGACGTAATTTTATGCTTTATATCGATGAAATGCAAAATAGGGCATGATAAAGAGGCGATTTTTACGGTGCAAAAACATCTATTTTTAGGTAAGAAATTGAGGATTATGAAAAAAAGCTGCTTTTGTTTTTCTAAAAATTGATAACGCATATTACGACACTTCATTTTTGAGAAAATCATATCTAAGTTGCTGATAGTCAGTTTTTCGTCAGTTCGACGCTAGTATTTTGAAAACCCTTTAGTGCGCGCGCATGTGCGCGCACATTATTTATATAATATATAGCATTAGTCATAATTTGCATTTTTCTCATAGCACCAGTCATTATGTTTAACAGATGCTGTATGATAAAGATTCAACTATTCGTTTTTATATCCTTGTGGAGTTGTACCAGTCAAGCGTTTGAAGAATTTACAGAAAAAACTTACATTTGGAAAGTTTAGCGCTTCACTGATTTGTGAAACCTGCATATCTGAATGTTTAAGCATAACCTTAGCTTCAGCGATTACCGATTTATCTATCCATTCTTTTGCTGTAGTATCGCTGGCATTACTTATTAATGTTCCAAGATAGCGTTGCGACATGCACATCTTGTTTGCGTAAAAACCAAGTGAACGTTCTTTTTTACTGAATTTATGTACAAGGTTTATAAATTTAAGAAATACCTCACGTTCATGAGTATGCACTTCGCCATTAACTCCTGTTTTGCTGTTTAAGTTGCTATACATGCATAGTATTGCTTTCGTAACACAAAAGAACGTATCTTTGTCAATACTGTTTGAATGTATTATCAGCCATGCATCTTCTATAAGTCTGTGAAATATGTTCTCTTCTTCTTCATTCATCGGTATTGTCGTTTTACTCTCACCGCTAATTAAGCATGACGGGACTCTCCCATTAAATAACATTTGCAGTAACTCGTCGTTTACAGATATAGCCTCCATATCGAAATCAGGGGTAAAACATATAGGTTGTACAATGCTCCCAGCTCCGATAAACAACATCGAACCTTTATTTATAGTATAGTCAATAAGGTTGATGATAGCATGGCCGGTTCCGCTTTTTACACAGCATACACGTAGTTCATCAAATCTGTATGGTTGGTTTAATGTTATAAATGTTTTTCTAAGTTTGTTGAAACTCAGTAATACAGCGAAGTCCTTTGCAACGTACGCTGCATTAGCATTATCCAATATACCTAGTTTTATATAATCGCGTATACGTTCGAAGTCCAGTTTTATAGGTCTGTTACTTTCCATATCCTACTATTTATCAATTAATATGCCTCAAAGATAATAAAATATCCCTATTGTTGACCATCTTTTTTGAATTATAGTACAAAAAGGACATTTTTCAATTCTTATAGATAATGACTTTATTAATGAAACAGCATATCTTTGCAGAAAAATATAATATATGAGAATAAGAATGATTCTTTTGGGACTGATTATGGCAACCACAGGATGCTACGCCCAACTAACATTACTTCAATGTAGACAGAAAGCGCATGATAATTATCCGCTTATAAAGCAATATGATTTGGTTGAGCGATTGCGTGACTATAATATTGCCAATGCTTCTGTCGCTAATTTACCACAAGTTTCTGTAACTGGTTTGGCAACATATCATACAGATATGCTTAAAGGTAATATGGCTTCAGCTATTGATACTAAAAGCTATCTCTATGGTGGAATGTTGCAAGTATCTCAGAATGTATATGATGGTGGCGCTGTTTCTTCTCGTAAGAGTATAACCAAAGCCGATGCGAATGTGAGTACAGAACAGTTAAATGTTTCAATGTATGATGTAAATTCAAGAGTAGATCAAATGTTTTTTGGAACGTTGCTCCTTGACGAGCAAATCAAGCAGAATAAACTTTTGCAGGAAGACTTGGCGCTTAGTAGGAAAAGTATAGACGCTATGATGAAGAATGGTATAGCCAATCAGAGCGATATTGATGCTATAAAGGTTGAACAATTGAACGCAGAACAACAGATGAAGAGCTTGATAGAACAACGACACTCATATATTATGATGTTGGCTATTTTTATAGATGAAAAGATTGATGACAACATTACATTATCTCGTCCGTCTGATGATATGCCTGAATCAATGGAAGTAAAACGACCAGAAATGAAACTGTTTGACGCACAGACAATATTACTAAATGAGCGTGAGAAAGCGCTTGATGTGAATTTAAAACCAAAATTCGGATTGTTTGTATCAGGACTGGTGGGGAATACAGGTCTGGATTTGATAAACAAAAGTATGTTGATGGCTGGCGCTAAACTAACTTGGAATATAGGCGGACTTTATACGAGGAAGAATGACAAAAGACAGATTGAGGCTAATAGACAACAGATTGAAAGTAATCGTCAGACATTTCTTTTCAATACAAGATTGCAGACAGTCGGAGAGACTTCTGTTATCAATGATCTGAAGGAAAAAATAAAGACAGATGATGATATTGTTGTACTTCGTACAAACATACGAAGCAAAGCTGAACGCAAAGTGGAAAACGGCACGTTGACTATCAATGAGATGCTGCGCCAGATAAATGCCGAGAGCGAGGCAAAGCAGGCTAAGGCTTTGCACGAGATTCAACTGCTGAAAGAGATTTACCAACTTAAAAATATTGGCAACTATTAATATTTAAATAGATATGGAAACAAGAAAATTTATTATATGGGTTTCAATGGCGACGATGTTCGCAGCGTGTTCATCAGATAAGAAGAGTTATGATGCCACTGGTACTTTCGAGACCACAGAAGTTACTGTAGCTGCCGAACAGACAGGACGTATAATGGCTTTTGATATAACAGAAGGACAGAATATAGATTGCGGTAAGCAAGTGGGACTCATTGATACCGTGCAGTTGCAGTTAAAGGCTATGCAGGTTGGAGTGACACGAGAAACTTTTGAAAATCAAAAACCAGATGTGCAGAAACAGATTGCGGCATTACGCCAACAGTTGGCTACTGCACAAAGAGAACAGCGCAGGTCTGCTGGTCTAGTTAGAGACGGAGCGGCAAACCAGAAGCAGTTGGATGATGCTAACTCGGCAGTGCTAGTCTTGCGTCGTCAGTTGGAAGCGCAGATATCTATATTGGGTAACAGTACCAGAAGTTTGTCTAGTCAGAGCAGTGCTACAGGAATAGAACGTTCACAGGTAATTGACCAATTGCGCAAATGCCATATTGTGGCTCCAATAAGCGGTGTTATACTAGAAAAATATGTGGAAAAAGGCGATTTTGCCACAATAGGAAAACCTTTATTCAAGATAGCAGATATGAATAACGTTTATCTTCGTGCTTACATCACATCAGGACAGCTTGAAAAGGTGAAAGTAGGTCAGAAAGTAAAGGTGTTCAGTGACTATGGAGACAATAAACGCAAAGAATATAATGGTACGGTTACATGGATTTCTGAACATTCAGAGTTCACTCCAAAGACAATACAGACAGATGATGAACGTGCTGACCTTGTTTATGCAGTTAAAATACTTGTCAGAAATGACGGATATATTAAACTAGGCATGTATGGTGAAGTAAATTTCTAGACATAATTATTCAAAGCTTATCATGACAGCCATAGAAATAGATAAAGTCACTAAGCATTTCGGCAAGGTATGTGCGCTTGACGATGTCTCGCTAAGTATAAATCAAGGAGAACTCTTTGGTATTATTGGTCCTGACGGAGCCGGCAAGACAACTCTTTTCCGCATACTTGCCACATTGCTTGTTCCTGAAACCGGCGTAGCATCTGTTGATGGCTTTAACACCTTGACAATGATGCGCGACATCAGAAAGCGTGTGGGGTATATGCCTGGTAGGTTTTCGTTGTATCAAGACCTTACTGTAGAGGAAAACCTTAAGTTCTTCGCTACACTTTTCAATACGACAATAGAAGCAAACTATGATTCGATACGTGATATATATTCACAGATTGAACCGTTCAAGAACAGACGTGCTGGCGCTCTTTCTGGAGGAATGAAACAGAAACTAGCTCTTTGCTGTGCCCTTGTACATAAGCCAAGCATACTTTTTCTTGATGAACCAACTACAGGTGTAGATCCTGTTTCGCGCAAGGAGTTCTGGCTTATACTTCAAAAGTTGCGTAATACGGGAATGACAATAATTGTGTCTACTCCATATCTTGATGAAGTACGCCAATGCGGTAGGATAGCCTTTCTAAATAAAGGAAAGATATGTGGAGTAGGTGCTCCTGATGAAATACTGAATGAATTTAAGGATGTATTTTGCCCTGAACCGTTATCGCATTCAGATGAAGCAAAGGTTTCTGAAGATAATGATGTGATTGTTGTTGATGGATTGTGCAAGACATTTGGTACATTCCATGCTGTAGACCATATATCCTTTAGGGTACATAGAGGTGAAATATTCGGATTTCTTGGAGCCAATGGAGCTGGAAAGACTACGGCAATGCGCATGTTAACAGGATTAAGTCAGCCTTCTGGCGGTAAAGCTACAGTAGGCGGTTATGATGTATCTACGCAATACGAGCAGATAAAAAAGCATATAGGTTATATGAGTCAGAAGTTCTCTTTATATGAAGATCTTAAGGTTTGGGAAAATATACGCCTTTTTGCTGGCATATACGGCATGAACGATAAAGATATTGCACAAAAGACGGATTCTTTGCTCAGTCGTCTTGGTATGAGTGAACATAAAGATACTATCGTTAAGGAACTGCCGCTTGGATGGAAACAGAAGTTGGCTTTCTCAGTATCTATATTCCATAAACCCGAAGTTGTTTTCCTTGATGAACCAACAGGAGGTGTAGATCCGTCTACACGAAAGGAATTTTGGACATTGATTTACGAAGCTGCAGCCGAAGGTATCACAGTTTTCGTAACAACTCATTACATGGATGAGGCTGAATATTGTGACCGCATATCCATTATGGTAGACGGACAGATAAAGGCGCTTGGCACTCCATCGGAACTAAAACATCAGTTCGCCGTTACCGATATGGATAGTGTATTCACGATGTTAGCTAGAAAGGCACAACGAAAATCAGACTGATAATATGACAACATTCATATCATTTATAATAAAAGAGGCACGCCATATATTGCGTGACCGTCGCACACTACTAATACTTATCGGTATGCCGATAGTAATGATGTTTCTGTTTGGATTTGCCATCACCACAGAGGTGCGCAATGTGCGCATCGTGCTTGTTTCGTCTTCGATAGACAAGACTACTCAGAAAATAGCCAATCGTCTTGATGCATCTACATACTTCAATATCACGGCAATGGCTAGAAATACGGATGAGGCTAAGACGATGCTTGAAGGAAACAAGGCTGAAATGGCTATCATATTCAGTCCTGATTTTGCCAGTCACATATATGATGGTGAGGCTAGGGTGCAAATTATTGCCGACTGTGCCGATCCTAACATGGCAATACAACAAAGTAATTATGCCAGTCAGATTATACTTTCAGAATTGTCATCGGCTGGAGTATCCAATGGTAGTGCGTTGATAAAACTTATGTATAATCCACGCATGGAGAGTGCTTATAATTTTGTACCCGGAGTAATGGGAATGATTTTGATGATAATATGCGCAATGATGACTTCAATCAGTATTGTTCGCGAGAAGGAACGTGGCACGATGGAGATACTGCTTGTGTCGCCAGTTCGCCCGATACTTATTATTATAGCCAAGATGATACCATATCTTGTTCTCGGCATTGTAGACCTGATATTGATTCTAACTATATCATATTTTGTATTACATGTGCCTATAGCTGGTAGTCTGTTATCCCTTTCGGCAGTATCTATATTGTTTATAATAGTAGCGTTGTCGTTAGGACTCCTTATAAGTGTTCTTACCGAAACTCAGGTGGCAGCAATGTTAGCCTCAGGAATGATGCTTCTCATGCCTAGCATATTAATGTCAGGAATGATATACCCTATAGAGAGTATGCCAGTCGTGTTGCAGTTTATTGCTCATCTTGTGCCAGCTTCGTGGTTTATTTCTGCATGCAGAAAGATCATGATAATGGGCGTAAGCATCACAATGGTTTGGAAAGAAGTGTGCGTTATGACAATTATGGCGATATTGCTTCTTACCATTAGTCTCAAAAAGTTCAAGAAAAGATTAGAGTAGAATTATGATACTAAGATACCTCATAGAAAAAGAGTTCAAGCAGATACGTCGTAATGCGTTTCTGCCAAAAATGATTATAATGTTTCCCATTGTGATTATGCTTGTTATTCCTTGGATTACCAACTTGGAAATAAAAAATATATCCCTGCTGGTCGTAGACAATGACCGAACAACTACATCACAACGACTGGTACACGAGATGGAGGCTTCTAATTATTTCATCTTTAAAGGGATGTCTTCGTCTTATGATGAAGCCTTAAAGGAGATGGAAAAGGGGAGCGCTGATATTATAGCCGTGATTCCGCAGCATTATTCACGCGATTTGGTAAACACTCGCCCTGCACATATACTTATTGCGTCCAACTCTGTAAATGGAACAAAAGGTAGTATGGGAGCGGCTTATCTGTCGAATATCGTAATCCCATCAACGGGGAAACTTCCAATATCTGTGCTTAATCTATTTAATACTTATCAGGACTATAAAGTGTTTATGATTCCGGCACTCATGGCAATACTACTTATTCTCTTTTGTGGTTTTATGCCTGCGCTCAATATCGTGGGTGAGAAGGAAGTTGGAACTATCGAACAGATAAATGTAACACCTGTTGGCAAGTTCTCGTTTATCATGGCAAAGATTATACCTTATTGGGTGATTGGGCTTGTCGTGATGACAATATGCTTTATTCTTTCATGGGCTGTTTATGGTATCACGTCGGCAGGGCCGTTGGCGGTGATATATCTCATCGCAATAATCATGGCACTTATTATGAGTTCGCTCGGACTTATCATATCCAATTATAGTAGCACCATGCAGCAGGCAATGCTGGTGATGTGGTTCTGCATGGTATGTTTTATCCTTTTAAGCGGACTGTTCACGCCAGTCCGTAGTATGCCTGATTGGGCTCAATATCTAACAGAAATAAATCCAATGCACTACTTTATAGATGCAATGCGTATCGTGTTTATTCGTGGTGGAAATCTATTCGAAATAATGCCTCAATTTATTGCTCTTATGTCCTTTTCTGCCGTTATGGGTACATGGGCAGTGGTGAGTTACAGGAAGAACAATTGATATATAACATATAATAAATAAATATTAAGAAATTCAGCTTGAATTTATTGATAGATTCACAAAAAGATACTATCTTTGCAGAAGACTATTTAGCTGACATTATTTATTAAATTGTATATTCATTATCATCATTTAGTATGAGCTTAAACGTAGAAAAGGGAAATAAAAAAAGAGTAGTTATTGTAGGCGGAGGTTTCGGTGGCTTGAAATTAGCTACCAGTCTACACCATTCAGGTTTGCAGGTAATCTTGATAGACAAGAATAATTATCATCAATTTCCACCACTTATCTATCAGGTGGCTTCTGCCGGTATGGAGCCTAGTTCAATATCATTCCCATTTAGAAAGATATTCCAGAATCGCAAAGATTTCTATTTCCGCATGGCTGAAGTTAGAGCCGTGTTCCCGGATAAGAAGATCATCCAGACATCAATCGGAAAGGTTGACTATGATTACCTTGTGTTTGCTGCAGGAGCAACGACAAATTTTTATGGTAACAAGCATATTGCTGAAGAAGCAATGCCTATGAAGAATGTTGCCGAGGCAATGGGACTGCAGAATGCTATTCTTGCAAATATTGAACGCTCAATTACTTGCGCCAATAACGTTGAACGTCAGGAATTACTCAATGTTGTTATCGTTGGCGGTGGAGCAACTGGTGTTGAGGTTGCTGGTGTACTTTCAGAGATGAAGCATACTATCTTGCCACATGACTATCCCGATCTAGACAGTAGTTTGATGAATATATATCTGATTGAAGCAGGTAATCGTCTCCTTTCTGCCATGTCGGCTGAATCTTCAGCTAAAGCAGAGGAATTCTTGCGTAAAATGGGAGTTAATATCTTGCTAAATAAGAAGGTTACTGATTATCGTGACCATAAGGTTGTGCTTGCTGACGGAAGTGAAATCGCAACTCGTACATTTATATGGGTAAGTGGTATTGCTGGTGTTCCGATAGCCAATATGGATAAGTCTTTCTTAGGAAGAGGCAACCGTATTAAGGTTGATGAATATAACAGAGTTTCTGGTATGGAAAACGTATTTGCGATTGGTGACCAGTGTATTATGAGTGGTGATAAGGACTATCCTAATGGACATCCACAGTTGGCTCAGGTATCAATACAGCAAGGAAAACTACTTTCTAAGAATCTTCGTCGTCTTGTTAAGGGAAAGAGCATGACACCATTCTCTTATAAGAACCTTGGCTCAATGGCCACAGTAGGAAGAAATAAAGCTGTTGCTGAGTTCAGCAAGATAAAGCTTCAGGGATTTGTTGCATGGGTTTTGTGGCTTGTTGTTCACTTGCGTTCTATACTTGGTGTTCGCAATAAGGTTATCGTGCTACTCAACTGGATATGGAACTATTTTAACTACAATCAGTCTTTGCGAATGATTTTCTATCCAAAGAAAGCTAAGGAAGTTATTGATAGAGAGGCACGAGAGGCTGTTACGCATTGGGGTGAAGATTTACTGAAAGAGGAAAATTGTGAATAAAAAAATGTGAATGTAACAAGTTGATAAAACAATTGTAGCAGTTTTGTAACAACTGTTTAATACTTTTGCAACGTAAAAATATTAATTATTATAACGTGATTAAAAAGAACAAGATGATGAACAATTCTTTTTTTAGCAAATTCGGTCCTAAAGAACCAAAGTTCTTTGACTATCTGGAACAGGTTTCGGAGATACTCTTGGCAGCGTCTGATATGTTGCAAGGTGCTCTAGATAGCAAAACTGGAGAAGAACGCATGGAATTTTTTCGTAAAATCAAGGAGAAGGAGCGTCTAGGCGATGAATTGTCTCATAAAATTTTTGAAGAGTTGAGTTCTTCTTTCATCACTCCTTTCGACCGTGAAGATATTCATCTTCTAGCAGACAAACTGGATGATGTTATTGATAGAGTCAATAGTTGTGCGAAACGTATAGCAATATACAATCCCAAAAAGAATAATCCTTATGAGAAGTCTTTGGGTGAAATCGTCAAGAGAGATGCTGAATGCATTTATGGTGCAATGGGAGAGCTTGCTTCTATTCGTAAGAATGCCTCAAAACTGAAACAGAACTGCAAGACTTTGCACGATCTTGAAAATGAGGCTGACGATGTTTACGAAACAGCTATTATCAACTTGTTTGAGGACGAGAAAGACGGAATCGAACTAATCAAGATGAAGGAAATCCTGAATGAACTTGAAAAGACTACCGATGCGGCAGAACATGTTGGTAAGATCTTAAGAACGATTATCGTAAAATATGCGTAATTGACGTAATAATATATAAGTATCTATGATATTACTTATCTCAATTATCATTCTGGCGTTGGCGTTTGATTTTATCAATGGTTTCCATGATGCAGCCAACTCTATTACAACAATCGTTACAACGAAAGTGCTCACTCCGTTTCAGGCGGTGATATGGGCAGCATTCTTCAATTTTGTAGCTTTTTTCATCTCAAAATATATAATAGGTGAGTTTGGTATTGCCAACACTGTTTCAAAGACGGTTTATGAGCAATTTATTACGTTGCCGATAATTCTTGCAGGTGTTATTGGTGCTGTTATATGGAACTTGCTTACATGGTGGAAGGGTATCCCTTCATCTTCTTCACATACTCTTATCGGTGGCTTTGCCGGTGCTGCAATTATGGCAAACGGCTTTCAGGCAATTCAGGGATCTGTGATTTTTAAGATCGCTGCATTCATTCTGTTGGCTCCGTTTATCGGTATGATAATAGCATTTTTCACATCAATGCTTGTGTTGTACGTATGCCGAAATATGAATCACAGTAAGGCTGAGGTTTGGTTTAAACATCTTCAGCTAATATCTTCAGCCCTGTTTAGTATTGGTCATGGTTTGAATGACTCTCAGAAAGTTATGGGTATAATCGCGGCTGCGCTTATTGCGGCTCATCCGCTTCATATTGGTATGGGAATACATACTGTTGACGACATCCCTGATTGGGTAGCTTTCTCTTGTTTCTTTGCTATTTCAGCTGGAACAATGTCAGGAGGTTGGAAAATCGTTAAGACAATGGGTACAAAGATTACGAAGGTAACTCCGTTTGAAGGAGTTGTTGCAGAGACATCTGGTGCCTTGACATTATTTATTACCGAATATTTAAAGATACCTGTTAGTACCACTCATACAATAGCTGGTTCTATCATGGGAGTAGGAGCAACAAAGCGACTATCTGCTGTAAGATGGGGTGTTACAAAAGATTTGATGGTAGCATGGCTTCTCACGATTCCAGTAAGTGCGCTCCTCGGAGCTTTGATTTATCTATTGGTATCACTTTTCTTGTGATATTATACTGATAATAAGCAAGCGTTACAAAAGAAAGTGCAATTCAATGCATAAGTTCTCTTTTGTAACGTTTTTCTTTTTCGGCCAATATTATACAATAATCCCTGGTCATAATAATAAAATATATTTGTAAAGTTTGCAAACTATCGTTAAAAGCCTTGTAAATAATTAAATATATATTATTGAATTGTTGAAAATACTTTTTGAGAGTACAAAAATTGTACCTTTGTGCGAAAAATAAAAAGGATGACAGTTTTAACATTTACAATCATTTTGATCTGTTCGGCTTTTTTGGCCGGGCTTCTCGGCTCTCTTACGGGCTTAGGTGGTGGAGTGGTAGTGATACCAGTATTGACACTTTGTTTTAATATTGATTTCCATTATGCCATAGGTGCAGCGTTAGTTGCTTCAATAGCCACATCTTCTGGTTCGGCCAGTGCTTATGTAAAAGAAGGTATAACAAATGTTCGACTTGGAATGTTCTTAGAGATAGCCACTACTATTGGAGCTGTTGGTGGAGCTATTATAGCCCTTTGGATGCCGACAAATATTATAGCAGTTATCTTTGGCTTGGTGTTGATTTTGACTTCTGCCATGCAAATGCGTAGAAAGGTTGATCATACAAATGTTGTGGGAAGTGAGTTAGCACGCAAACTAAAGCTATATGGAACTTATCCGACTAAAGATGGTGAGAAAAAATACGAACTTACAAATGTTGGTGGAGGATTCTCTGTAATGCTTGGTGCTGGAGTTCTTTCAGGTCTTCTTGGTATTGGTAGTGGTGCTTTGAAAGTGCTCGCTATGGATGGGGCAATGAAAGTTCCTTTTAAGGTAAGTACAACAACTAGTAATTTTATGATCGGTGTTACAGCCGTGGCTTCTGCTGTTGTTTATATTCAGAGAGGTTATATTGACCCGGGAATAGCTTTCCCTATAATGGTAGGTGTCTTGGGTGGTTCGCTTTTTGGAGCCCGACTCTTGAAGAGACTCGATGTAACCATATTGAGGAAGATATTTGTCTTAGCCATTCTATTGGTTGCGATAAATATGATATATAATGGTATAATGGGTAAATTTTAAGGACTATGGAATTGATAAATGAAAATAAGAAGATGCAGCAGCTGATAGGTTCAACTCTGCGCATTGGTGTAATGACGGCATGTTGCATTGCCATTCTTGGTGGAGCATACTATTTGATTAGCCACGGTTCTGAGCCAATGCCTGATTACTATAAATTTCATGGTGAACCGACATCATTGACTTCATTGAGTGGCATATTTGGTGGCTTGATTCATTTAAAGGCTGCAAATTTGATACAACTAGGAGTATTGGTTCTTATGCTTACTCCAATAACCAGAATCATACTTTCACTGTTTGACTTTGCACATCAACGTGATTGGCTATATGTCGCCATAACAACAATAGTCTTTCTCGTAATATTGTTAAATTCGCTTGGTGGAATATTATAAATAAATATATTAATGCAGGAGTTAATCTCCTGCATTTTTTTATAAATACCTTATATCAGTCTTATTCGATTTGCTGTTTTTTTATAGCAAATTATCTTTTCATAGAAAACGGCATGTAGAAAAATAATATAAACGAACATGCGATATGTTATGAGTTTTATAAACGTGTATTCTGTCTTATCATATGCTATTACTTGTTTTATCGGACAGCAATAATAACTTTATCAAAAGTTAGCACACGATCCTCCACAAATTTAGTTCATTCCGTTAGTAAAATGATGAAACCAACTGAGTCATGAGTATCTAAAATATTTTTTTATTTTTAATTTTCTGATGCCGTTTCCTACATGATTTCACCAAACGCATTGTTATCCAATACGTTAGCTAATGTATATAAGTCCGTTCTTATACATTTTATGGAGTGATTAGGGCCTAATCACTCTGTTGTCCTACATGCTTTGCAGAGTAATAAGACCCTTATTACTCAAAGGCGCACCGAAAAAGGTGATTTTATTTTTGTTGTGCTCCATACATTTTGACTATAATAGGAATTGATTATAAACATTTGAAGTTATAAATTCTGAAACACTATACACATTTTTAAGCTGTTACTGATAATCAGTATAGTTGCATGAAATCCTTTACTGAAAAGATTGGCATATCAAAATGCTATATAAATCCATTTGTTTTAAAATTTTATTTACAAATAGATATAATATTTCTAGCTTTATAATTCGAAAGAAAGGCATTACTGTGATTTACTTTACAGCCAAATACACGACTTGATGGTGGGACAAAAAAGCGATTTGGGTATTATACTTTGATCGATTCTCATCGTTTTAGGTATAAATACGCGTTTATAATGTAGGAACCATGTAGGAAAGATGTAGGAAAAGGCACTCATATACATCATATAAACTATTGATAAATAACAATTTAAGTCAAAAATGTAGGTAATGTAGGTTATTTTTCTTTTTTTCTGGAATCTTTTTCTATTTAGGGGTAGTATTCTCCATAAATATCCCTTGATTTTAAGTCATTTTACACTTGCTTTATTAAAAGATAATCTTTTAATTACATTGATTTTATTGACGTTTTGTCTTTATTACATGAATATAGGCTGCACTCAACATTGTTCAAGTAAACTTGGCTCTCACTTGCAAGATGTTTAAAAACTTTTATTGCTATCCGATAAAAAGTAAAATAGTCATATAATTAGGGCTGATTCCATTTGCAGGAATCAGCCCTTTTTAGTTACTTTGCTTTTACCACAAAACAAATTTATAACCATGGGCAAAAGTACACATTTTGGGCTGAACTTAGAAAAGAATTCAGTCTTTTTTTGTAATTACTCAAAAAGTTTTATCGGACAGCAATAATAAAAAATCTGTCAAACTATTAGTTCATATTAGAAAATGTTGTATATTTGCTATTGATTTTTATTACATGGATATGGTGTGTAACATTATTGTAACTATAATGAAATAGATATAAATAAACAAAGCTGTATCTTTGCAACATCACAAATAATAAAGACATGACAGAAAATAATTATCGTATTCTTGTTGTTGATGATGAACAGGACTTATGTGAAATTCTGAAGTTTAATTTAGAAACCGAAGGATATCAAGTGGAGACTGCTAACTCTGCCGAAGAGGCTTTGACTATGGATATAGCCGGCTTCGACTTGTTGTTGCTTGATGTTATGATGGGAGGCATCTCAGGCTTCTCAATGGCTAAGACTATAAAGAAAGAGCCTGCAACTGCTAATATTCCTATCATATTCCTAACAGCTCGTGATACGGAAAACGACACCGTAACAGGATTCAATATTGGTGCCGACGACTATATATCTAAACCATTTTCAATTAGGGAAGTGATGGTAAGGGTACGTGCTGTTCTGCGACGGACTTCTGATGAAGGAACTGCTTCTGTTGAACCGCAATTGCTAAGCTACCAAGGACTCGAAATGAATCTTAGCAAAAAGACAGTGGCTATTGATGGAGAGAACATTCCTTTCACTAAAACAGAATTTGAACTTCTGCAGCTGCTTCTAGAAGAACGTGGAAGAGTATTTTCTCGTCAAGAATTAATTGACCGAATTTGGCCAAAAGACGTATTGGTGCTTGATAGAACTGTTGATGTAAACATAACACGACTTAGAAAAAAGATTGGTAGATTTTCTAAATGTATAGTCACAAGGCTGGGATTTGGGTATTATTTCGACTCATAAAGCCGACCATAATAATATAATATAGCAAAAGAATGAAGAGAATATCCGTAGGAACAAAACTTCATCTGACCGTAATGTTTGTTTTTCTCTTATTTGCCGTGGCATTTACTTTGTTTCAGCATGTTAGAGAAAAGCAATACAAGATTGATAATCTAGAAATACGTCTGCAATCTTTTAACGAGAGTATGGACGATGCTTTGCATTATATTGGCAAAATAGATGAGAAGACTCTTGATGGTTACGTGAGAAGATATAATAATTCCGACCTTAGAGTAACCCTTATCACAGCAAAAGGAAAGGTGATTTTTGACAATATAAGAAAAGACTATGCCAACTTTGGTAACCATGCAAATAGAAAAGAAGTGAAGTCTGCACTTAGATATGGCTATGGTTCAGAAATAGACCGTAACAGTAGTACGCTGAAAAAAGAATATTTCTATTATGCCACATATTTTAAAAAAGACGGCTTTATTATACGCAGTGCGATGCCTTATGACAACTACCTTTCTGAATCGTTGAAAACAGATCAGCATTATATTTGGTTCTCTCTTACTGCAATAATTATTCTTACATTAGTACTCTATAAGTTTACTGGTCCTCTTGGACGAAATATTACTAAGTTGCGTAGCTTTGCAAGTAAAGCAGATCATAACGAGAGCCTTGACACAGAAGATCTTATGGAGTTTCCAGGTGACGAACTTGGTGAAATTGCTGAGAAAATTATTAAGTTGTATAAACGGTTGCAGTCTACGCGAAAGGAACAGGACATACTGAAACGACAATTAACTCAGAATATTGCACACGAACTAAAGACTCCTGTCGCAAGTATACAGGGATATCTTGAAACAATTCTCAATAATCCTAATATAAACGATGAAACAAGATTGCAGTTTATGCAGAGGTGCTATGCACAAAGTCAGAGGCTAACGGCATTACTTCAGGATATATCAATGTTGAACCGTATGGATGATGCTCCTCATTTGATAGACTTTACTAGTGTGAATATATCACAGACTGTTAAGGATATTATTAAGGATACGGAATTGCAGCTTAGCAGTAAAAAAATGACGTTTAAGAACCTGTTGCCTGATAATATTGTTGTCAACGGTAGTCAAAGTCTCATATACAGTATATTCCGTAATCTTACAGATAATGCCATTGCCTATGCTGGATTAGGGACAGAGATAACTTTGAGTGCAACAGACAATATAAACGAATGGCAGTTTGTATTCAAAGACAATGGTATAGGTGTCAGGCATGAGCATCTGGCACGACTGTTTGAGCGTTTCTATCTAGTAGACAAAGGACGAAGTCGAAAGATGGGAGGTACTGGTTTGGGACTAGCTATTGTAAAAAATGCTGTGCTTCTTCATAAGGGAATGATAAAAGTCGAAAATAGAAAAGAGGGTGGACTTATGTTTACTTTCTTCTTGAAAAAATAAAATAATAAAGGCTGATAGAGTTTTTATCAGCCTTTATATTAAATTTATAGCGGTGCTGTAAAAAGATAAGTCCTTATGAGCCAATAGCTGAAAATACCAGCAATATATCCGATAAAGGCTATCCAACTGACTTTCTTCATATACCAACCAAAAGTAATCTTTTCTAATCCCATTACAACAACTCCGGCAGCACTGCCGATGATTAATATGCTTCCACCTACTCCTGCACAATATGCAAGAAGCTGCCAAAACAATCCGTCAACGGCAATATCACCAGTAGGTGCGATAGGATACATGCCCATACATCCTGCAACCAAAGGTACATTATCAACGATACTTGACACGACACCAATGATTCCTGTTACAAAATAATGGTTACCATTGAATGTGGTATTAAGAGTAGAACCAAGTGATGTGAGGATTCCGACTTCCTCAAGACATGCTACTGCCATCAATATGCCGAGAAAGAAAAGTATTGTTGTCATATCTATGCGAGACAATAGATTGCTTACTCTTTTCTGGAATGTGACTTCGGAATTTATCTTATGCAAACGGTGATAGAATACTTCTGTGATTGTCCAAAGTACACCGAGGACAAAGAGTATTCCAATAAACGGTGGAAGATTTGTCAATGACTTGAATACAGGAACAAACATTAAACCGCCTACACCAATGAAGAATATTACCTTGCGTTCTATGCTGGAGAAATCTAATCCTTCTCCCTCACGCTTGTCATTAGCAACAACATTATTGTCTATTAGTTCACCTTTGAGCTGAGTTTGTAATATAAGTGCAGGAATAACAAGAGAAACTACTGAAGGAATAAATACTTCTGATATGACGCCTAGCGCTGTAATGACTCCCTTATTCCATAGCATGATTGTCGTGACATCGCCAATAGGGGAGAACGCCCCACCAGCATTGGCGGCTATTATTACTAGGGATGCGTAGATTATACGGTCCTTATGTTCGTGAACCAATTTGCGCAAAATCATAATCATCACGATACTTGTGGTGAGGTTGTCGAGAATAGCCGAAAGGAAGAATGTCATAAAGGCTATTTTCCATAGCATTCCTCGTTTGCTCTTAGTAAACATCCTGCTTTGAACCCAATTGAATCCTCCATTCTGGTCGACAATCTCAACGATAGTCATTGCTCCCATAAGGAAGAATAGGGTAGTACTGGTGCTTCCCAAGTGCCGTTCAATTGCATTGCATGCTTCATTAACTAATTCATTGCCAGTAAAGCCAGAAATGTAACTCCCCGGATTGATCATGAACAGTGCCCAACATGCAACAAACATGAGCAGCGCTACGGCTGCTTTGTTGACTTTTGTAATACTCTCAAGGGCTATAAATAGATAGCCCAGAACGAATACTACAACAATAGCGATTGTTAAAGAACTCATTTTCCTAATTATTAATTTGCAGTTATGAGTAATTTGTTTTTTAGTTCACTGACAAAGGTAATGTAAATCGAAGATAATACAAAATAAATTTTATTTATTTTATTGTAAAGATGTGGTGTGTCTTATTAATAAAGATACTTGAAATGAGTGGAAATGCAAAATTAAAAACAAATTTTCCTTTGCATTTACGTTCGTTTCTATTATCTTTGTAGCATGAATACTCCAAATACTGACAATGTAAAGATGAGCGAAAACATAATTATTGCTGATGCTGATTATGTGGATTCTGTAGCTTTCAACCTTATCGTAAATTTCGAGCGTATGATTGGACGTGCCATTCCAAAAGCTGACCTTAGCCAATGGGCTGTTTGTGTCGCTCTTGATGGAGGCGTTCGTGAGGGTAAAAACGATACTCAGATAGTACTTGTTCATGAGAAAAAAAATACATCCTTGGACAATTTCAAACCTTCTGATTATGAAAAGGATTTAAATTCGAAAGCTTTTAATGACGATAAACTCGGTGAGTTTACATTTACTTCAGTTGAAGTAGGCGATGTTGTGAATAAAGATGAGTATATTGAGAATGTACTTAAGACCGTATTGCAACATGAGGAAGTGAAGAGAGTCATGATTATTCCTGATAGTGAAAAAAGTGATATTTGTTCTCAGATAAGAAGTTTACTGCGTAATGTGGAAGACGATAATAAACGAATAACGATGTTTGCTATGCAACCTATTGAAGGTGGTAATTTCCGTCAGGAGATATTGGGATATTCGTTGATGAATGCTCTTGGTATTCGTGCTAATGAAATCAATGGCAAATAAGCAGAATAAAAAATAAAAGATATAAATATGAGTAGAGTTTTAATGATTGGAGCCGGTGGCGTTGCTACAGTAGCGGCTTTTAAAATTGCCCAGAATACAGATGTGTTTTCTGAGTTTATGATTGCTTCTCGTCGCAAGGAGAAATGCGACAAACTGGTAGAGTCTATTCACAAAGCTGGTCTGAACATGGATATCAAGACTGCTCAGGTGGATGCTGACGATGTTGAACAGTTGAAGACCCTCTTCAATAGTTTCAAACCCGAACTCGTAATTAATCTGGCTTTGCCTTATCAGGACCTTACTATTATGGATGCATGTCTGGCTTGTGGATGTAACTATCTTGATACAGCCAACTATGAACCAAAAGATGAGGCTCACTTTGAATATAGCTGGCAATGGGCTTATAAGGATAAATTTGAAAAAGCTGGACTGACCGCTATCCTTGGATGTGGTTTTGATCCTGGAGTAAGCGGAATATATACTGCTTATGCAGCAAAGCATCACTTCGATGAAATTCAATATCTTGACATCGTAGACTGCAATGCAGGAAATCATCACAAGGCTTTTGCTACAAACTTCAACCCAGAGATTAACATACGTGAAATCACTCAAAAAGGATTGTATTATAAGGACGGAGAATGGATTGAAACAGATCCTTTGGCTGTTCATAAAGATCTTACATACCCTAACATTGGTCCACGTGATAGTTATCTTATGCATCACGAGGAACTTGAAAGTCTTGTAAAGAACTATCCTACTATCAAGCAGGCTCGCTTCTGGATGACTTTTGGTCAGCAGTATCTTAACTATCTTGACGTTATACAGAATATAGGAATGTCACGCATCGACGAAGTTGAATATGAAGCACCTCTAGCAGATGGCTCAGGAAAGACTACTCGTGTGAAGATTGTTCCGTTGCAATTCCTCAAAGCAGTATTGCCTAATCCTCAGGAACTAGGTGAAAACTATGAGGGGGAGACCAGTATAGGTTGTCGTATACGTGGCATCAAGGATGGAAAAGAACATACATATTATGTTTACAACAATTGTAAGCATCATGAGGCATACAAGGAAACAGGTATGCAGGGTGTGAGCTACACAACTGGTGTTCCTGCAATGATAGGCGCAATGATGTTTATAAAAGGTATCTGGAAAAAAGCTGGTGTGTGGAATGTAGAGGACTTTGATCCAGATCCATTCATGGAACAGCTAAATAAGCAGGGACTTCCTTGGCATGAGGAGTTTGATGGTGATTTGGAATTATAATCAAATTTAAATAAAATAGTCTACCTTATATCATATTAAGGTAGACTTCAATACTATATAATTATGGCAAAAGAAACAGATCAGGCTGCAGCTCAAAGCGATAAACTGAAAGCTTTGCAGGCAGCTATGTCTAAAATAGAAAAAGATTTCGGCAAAGGTTCCATCATGAGAATGGGGGACGAAAAAGTCGAGAATGTAGATGTTATTCCAACGGGTAGCATTGGACTAAACGCTGCTCTTGGTGTTGGTGGTTATCCTCGCGGACGTGTGATAGAAATCTATGGTCCAGAATCTTCTGGTAAGACGACTCTTGCCATTCACGCTATCGCAGAAGCGCAAAAGCAGGGTGGTATTGCTGCATTTATAGATGCAGAGCATGCCTTTGACCGATTCTATGCACAGAAGTTGGGTGTTGATGTGGATAATCTATGGGTCAGCCAACCAGATAATGGAGAGCAGGCTTTGCAGATTGCTGATGAACTTATCCGTTCAAGTGCTGTTGATATTCTTGTTATTGACTCAGTTGCCGCTCTTACTCCTAAGAAGGAAATAGAGGGTGATATGGGTGATAATGTTGTTGGTCTTCAGGCTCGACTTATGAGTCAGGCTTTGCGTAAGCTCACTTCTACAATCAGCAAGACAAACACTTGTTGTGTATTTATCAATCAGTTGCGTGAAAAGATTGGTGTGATGTTTGGAAATCCAGAAACTACAACTGGTGGTAACGCATTGAAGTTCTATAGTAGTGTTCGCCTTGATATACGTCGTGTTACAAGTATCAAAGATGGCGATCAGGTTGTAGGTAATCAGGTGCGTGTTAAGGTTGTTAAGAATAAGGTCGCTCCTCCTTTCCGTAAGACTGAATTTGAAATTACTTTCGGTGAAGGTATTAGTAAGGTCGGTGAGATTGTAGACTTGGGCGTAGAATATGGCGTTATTCAGAAGAGTGGTAGCTGGTTCAGCTATAATGGTTCTAAACTAGCTCAGGGACGTGATGCAACGAAAAATTTACTGAAAGATAATCCAGAACTCTGTGATGAACTTGAAGGACTTATCATGCAGGGAATAGAAAACAAGAAGTAATATCTGCTTGCATTAGATATAATATAAAGTGGGATTTGATTTATATGTCAAATCCCACTTTTTTGTTCTTTGTGAATTTATGCATGCTTGATAGCTGGGGCGTTTAGCCATTTTCCACGGAAAAGACGTACAAGGAATAATATTCCACGTGTAGTTAATTCTATTGCCATAGCAAACCATACACCTTTTAGTCCGTATTGTGAAGCCAATATGTATGCTGTGGTAAGACGTATGCCCCACATCGTACATAGATTTATAAGTACAGGTTTGAATGTGTCTCCTGTACTAACACATACACTGTAAGCTACGATGCTTGCTGCAAAGAATGGTTCTGCAAAAGCCTCTATGCGTAGACATTGAGCACCCAAATCTTGGATTGCACGGACACTAGATAAAATAGACATCATCTCTGGTGCAAATATATACATTATAACTCCCATGAACGCCATGACTGCCATACCAAGTCCTACAGTCATGTGGGCGAAATTTTTGCAAAGGTCTTTACGTCCAGCTCCAAAAGTCTGACCTACTAAAGTACTGGCTGCATCACCGATACCATATCCCGGCATGTAGCACAAACTCTCTACAGTTATGGCGAATGAATTTGCAGCTATAGATATGTTACCCAATGGAGCTACTATCATAGTACTTATAACTTGAGCACCACTCATAAGTAGAGCCTGTAAGGCTATAGGACCGCTTATCTTTGCTGCATTACGTATGTAATTCCAATTCCATAAAAACTTAACATGATCAAGGTTTAATGCTAAAATCTTACTCTTACAAGTTGCTTGCCATACCATAGGAAGCACTGTAACAACATAAGCCAACAGGGTGCCCAATGCTGCTCCTGATACTCCTAACTTAAATACATAGATAAATATGTAATTGAATACAATATCAAGCAAGCACATAGTTACTGAAAGTATGCTTGGAATTTTCATGTTGCCAGATGATTTCAACATGGATGACGACATGAAGTAGAGAAGCACGAACGGTAAAGCACAAGAGTATATGAGGAAGTAGGCTGATGAATTTCCTGCGATATCAGAACCGCCACCTAACCAATATGGTAAATGAGTGTGTATTGCTATTCCAATACCCATCATCAGCAGACTGAAAATTAATCCGCATATCAATGCATGACGAAACACTTGGCGAGCCTTGAAGAAGTCGTTGGCACCAATGAAGTGTGCTACTTGAACTGAAAAACCCGTAGATAAAGCGCCAAGCATGCTACCCATCAGCCATGTGGTACTTTCTATGATACCAATGCTTGCTGAAGCTTCTGCACCAAGATGTCCAACCATTGCTGCATCTATGAAAAACATCATTACGGATGTAATCTGTGCTAAAATGGAAGGTATACTCAATCCTATTATAAGATTGAGCTTTTCTCGTTGTGCCATTGGCTTACCATTTCTGATGTTTGCCAATAAAGCGTCGCTTTTTCTGTTGCTTAACATAAATATCTATTGAAACTGCAAAATTACGGTAAATACATCGAATTTCAAAATAATAGATGGTTTTTAAATTACCACTATTACAGATATATACAAAAAAAACGATTCCAGATCTTTGGAATCGTTACTCTCAAATTTATACTAATACTATTGTCTTTTTCTATATAATCTGTTATCCGTATCTGAAGCAATCTTTATATACCTCTAAAAAAACTTATGCCCTAATTGAAATTAATGAAGTGCCTAATTATGGGCTTCTACTAATACCTTTTCCTGAATTCTCTTTACCTTGACCAATACCTAGCGTTATCCTTAATCAAATTACCTTGTCTTTTGACACTGCAAAGATAGTAACTATAAATCATTCGATCATATTTTTCTTTCTTTTTATTCTTAAAGAACTAGCATTCTTGATATATATCAAGATATGTGTTCGCACACAATGTTAAATATATCGTATTATGCATTGTTCTACATTTATATTCTGCATTATAAAAAAGCGGTGACCTACTTATAGTAAGTCACCGCCATATATCTTATTATATATTATATATCAATGAATTATTCTCATTTATCTATCCATGTGTTATCTGTAGCCTTAGCTTTGAAACTAGGGACTGTTACGCCAACATGATAATAGCTCACTAGCGTAATGTCGAATATAAGGGTTGAATACCCTGGTATTCCAGTGCTACCGCTTGAACCATAGCCTAACTGATATGGAATATAAACTCTCCATCTGTCACCTATATGCATATTCTGCAATGCGGTAGAAAAACCGTCAACTACATTACTAATGGCAAACTTTACCGGTACATTTGTAGAAGCATTATATTCATCTGTATTCCAACTTTTGTCGAATACGTATCCTTCAGGATAACTTGTAGAAGGTAGCAGACGACCTTCATAATGCACACGAACAGAGTCTGTGTATATTGGGCTTGTCGTACCTGTACCCTTTGTTATTACTTGAGCCACAATATAATCTTCAGGATTATTATGAATACTATCCTGATAAGACCATTTCTTTATGACCTTCCATGAATCACTACCGGATGCTACATATTTCACAGCCTCAGCATAAATGCTGTTGAATTTGCTTTCGTTAGTAGCTTGCCAGTTAGGGAATTCTTCTACAGTGTTGTTGTTTTCGCTGCACGATGAGAATCCTGTGATTGACATCACTAGCAGCATGATATATAATATATGATATTTTTTCATTAGTCTATATTCAGTTTCTTAAGAAGATTGGTAATGCTTACGCGATCTTCCATTAATGAACGCAAATCATCAATATCCACACGCTCTTGTTTCATCGTGTCACGATAACGCAAAGTAACTTTGTGGTCATTTGGCGTATCATGGTCTACTGTTACACAGAAAGGAGTTCCGACTGCATCCTGACGACGATAGCGCTTACCGATAGAATCCTTAGGGTCACCATAATGTGTATTGAAGTGGAACTTAAGATCGTCAACAATCTTTTGAGCCAACTCCGGCAGACCGTCTTTCTTATCAAGTGGGAACACTGCACACTTAACAGGTGCCAGCGCCTCTGGTAATTTCAAGACAATGCGTGTTTCACCGTTCTCAAGCTGCTCCTCTGTGTAGCTGTGACAAAGTATAGATAGGAACATACGGTCAACACCAATAGATGTCTCAACATCATACGGAGTGTAGCTTTCGTTCTTTTCAGGATCAAAATACTTAATCTGTCGACCGCTGAACTTCTCGTGCTGGCTCAAGTCAAAGTTTGTACGTGAGTGGATACCTTCAACTTCCTTAAATCCGAAAGGCATCTTAAATTCTATATCAGTAGCTGCGTTGGCGTAGTGAGCAAGCTTCTCATGATCGTGGAAACGATAGTTTTCTGCACCCAAACCAAGAGCCTCATGCCATGCAAGACGATGTTTTTTCCAATATTCAAACCATTTCATCTCAGTTCCTGGCTGGCAGAAGAACTGCATTTCCATCTGCTCAAATTCACGCATGCGGAATACGAACTGGCGCGCTACAATCTCATTGCGGAAAGCCTTACCAATTTGTGCGATACCGAAAGGTAATTTCATGCGGCCCGTCTTCTGTACGTTAAGATAGTTTACGAAAATACCCTGAGCTGTTTCTGGACGAAGATATATCTTGTTTGCCTGATCGCTAAGTGAACCGACTTCTGTAGAGAACATTAAATTGAACTGACGTACGTCCGTCCAGTTCTTTGTGCCGCTGATAGGGTCTACAATTTCTTCGTCAAGAATAATCTGCTTTAATGCCTCAAGGTCTGGACCTTGCATAGCCTCTGTATATCTAGCATGGAGATTATTGCGCTTCTCCAAATTCTCAAGTACGCGTGGATTAGTCTCACGGAATTTAGCCTCATCAAAAGAGTCGCCAAAACGTTTCTTTGCCTTTGCAACTTCCTTCTCGATTTTTTCTTCGTATTTTCCAATCTGGTCCTCGATAAGGTTATCGGCACGATAACGCTTCTTAGAGTCGCGGTTGTCAATCAATGGATCATTGAATGCATCAACATGGCCGCTTGCCTTCCAAACGGTAGGATGCATAAAAATACTGGCATCAATACCGACGATATTGCTATGAAGCAATACCATACTTTTCCACCAGTATTCCTTAATATTATTCTTAAGCTCAACACCATTCTGACCGTAGTCATAAACAGCTGCTAGTCCGTCATAAATTTCACTGCTTGGGAAGACGAAGCCATATTCTTTACAATGACTTACAATCTTCTTGAATACATCTTCTTGTGCCATAATTACTAAGTGTTCAAATTTTTGTGCAAAGATACAATATTTATAATAAAAAAAGCCCTATTTAATTATTAATTTAGTTCTACTTTAAGGATAAATAAGACATTTATCAATTTTTTTTTGTATCTTTGCAT
Organism: Prevotella herbatica; assembly: GCF_017347605.1. Classification (NCBI taxonomy): domain Bacteria; kingdom Pseudomonadati; phylum Bacteroidota; class Bacteroidia; order Bacteroidales; family Prevotellaceae; genus Prevotella; species Prevotella herbatica. The sequence goes on along the minus strand of NZ_AP024484.1, from coordinate 841,292 downwards.
CATTCTATTTTCCATATTAAATCAAGACTACGACAAAAATACATACATGGACGATAACTATAAAGACAATAATGATATTGTAAACAATGAGGATGAGGAATTGACGGATAATGCGCATTCCGATTACAAACCGGTTGATAAATTTGATGCGTCTGCCGTTCATCATCTCAGTGGCATGTATAAGAATTGGTTTCTAGATTATGCCAGTTACGTAATTTTGGAACGTGCCGTGCCGCATATTGAGGACGGACTTAAACCTGTGCAAAGACGTATCCTACACTCTATGAAGAGGATGGATGACGGACGATACAACAAGGTGGCTAATATCGTGGGACATACTATGCAGTTTCATCCTCATGGTGACGCATCTATTGGTGACGCACTCGTGCAGATGGGACAGAAAGATTTACTAATTGATACGCAGGGTAACTGGGGTAACATCTTAACCGGTGACCGTGCTGCAGCTCCACGTTATATTGAGGCACGCTTATCAAAATTTGCGCTTGATGTTGTATTTAATCCTAAAACTACCGATTGGCAGTTGAGTTATGATGGACGTAACAAGGAGCCTATAACACTCCCAGCTAAGTTTCCTTTGTTGCTTGCGCAGGGGGCTGAAGGTATTGCCGTAGGTCTTAGCAGCAAAATACTTCCGCATAACTTAAATGATATTTGTGATGCCGCAATCAACTACCTCAGTGGAAAAGATTTCCATATATATCCTGATTTCCCCACAGGTGGAGCTATTGACATCAATAAGTATAATGATGGGCAACGTGGCGGAGCTTTAAAGGTTCGTGCGAAAATAGAGAAACTTGACAGTAAAACTCTTGTTATACGTGAAATACCATTTAGTAAGACTACAACAACTCTTATTGATAGCATACTTCGCGCAATTGACAAGGGAAAGATAAAGGCAAAACGCGTTGATGACAACACTGCTGCCGAGGTAGAAATACAGATACACCTTGCACCAGGTGTTTCCTCAGACAAGACTATTGATGCACTTTATGCATTCAGCGACTGTGAAATAAACTTATCCCCTAACTGTTGTGTAATTGAAGACAACAGACCATGTTTCCTAACGGTAAGTGATGTGCTTCGCCATAGTGCAGAACGTACAATGGGACTGTTGCGCAAGGAACTTCAGATACGTCGCGGAGAATTGCTTGAACAGTTGTTCTTTGCAAGTCTTGAACGTATATTTATTGAGCAACGAATATATAAGGAAAAGAAATTTGAACAGGCTTCAGATATGGATATAGCTATCGCTTTTGTAGATGAGAAGCTAACTCCATTTAAACCAGACTTTATACGTGACGTTACACGTGAGGATATACTCAGACTTATGGAAATAAAGATGCAGCGCATTCTTAAGTTCAATAAGGATAAGGCAGAGGAACTGCTTGCAAGGATTAAGGCTGAAGTTGCTGATATCGACAATGACCTTGACCATATGACAGATGTAACGATTAACTGGTTTAAGTTTATCAAGAATAAATATGGTGCCGATCATCCTCGTCATACCGAAATACGCAGCTTTGACACGATAGATAGTACAAAGGTCGTTGAAGCTAATCAAAAATTGTATATCAATCGTCAGGAAGGCTTTGTCGGTACAGGATTGAAGAAAGATGAGTTTGTATGTAACTGCTCTGACATAGACGATATCATCATATTCTATAAGGACGGATTGTTTAAGGTGGTAAAGGTTGCCGAAAAGATATTTGTAGGTAAAGGTATCATCTGGTTGCAAGTGTTCAAGAAAAATGATAGACGTACCATATACAACGTTGTATACAGGGATGGTAAACAGGGCTGTTATTATATCAAGCGATTCAATGTCACTAGTATAACACGTGATAGAGATTACAACTTGACACTTGGCACTCCTGGATCAAAAATTATGTATTTTACAGCTAATCCAAATGGAGAAGCTGAGGTTATAAAGATTACTCTCGATGTTGATCCAAAACTGAAACGACAGAATATATTCCGTGAAAAAGACTTTAGTGAAATCATGATAAAGTCTAGGTCTGCAAAGGGAAATCTTCTATCTAAAGTAGGAATACATCGCATAAGCCTGAAAAATCATGGTCATTCAACTCTTGGTGGTCGTAAGGTTTGGTATGATCCAGACGTGAAACGAATCAACTATGAAGAGCACGGATATTCATTAGGTGAATTCTTTGATGAAGATCGTATACTAGTAGTGCTCAAAAACGGTGATTTTTATATCACAGACTTTGATGCAAACAACCATTATCCTGATAATATTTTGCGTATTGAGAAATGGAATCAACACAAAATTTGGACAGCAGTTTTGTATGATGCTGACAATCAAGGCTATCCTTATGTAAAGCGATTTACGATGGATGCAATTAAACGACCTCAAAATATGTTGGGCGATAATGCAAACAGTCAACTCGTATTGCTCACAGATACATATTATCCCCTAATAAAAGTTTCTTATGGAGGTAACGACTCTGTAAGACCAGCAGAGGAAATAGACGCAGAACAATTCATCGGAGTTAAGGGATTTAAGGCAAAGGGTAAGAGAATTTCCACTTGGGAGATTGACTCGATAACCGAACTTGAACCAACAAGATTCAGTGAAGAGGAATATACCAAAAATGAAAACACTGAAAATGGAGATGATGATGAGGAAAATCTTGACCCAGATGCTGGTAAAAGCCAGCAACAAATAATCGATGAGCAGATAGGACAGCTCAGCTTATTCCCAGAAGACAATGAAAATAAAGACGATTAAAAATAGGATTCTTCTCATGTTGCCAATATTAATGTGCAACATGAGTATGAATGCGCAAACAGACTCATTGATGTTTGGCGATAAGTTTATCACCAACCGCAAGATGATAGGTATAGGAACGACAAATATACTTGATACTTATCTAAGCCCTGAAAAATACACTGGTACAGATGTAAGATATATGAGTCATACATTAAGACAGAGACAAGGAAACAGATTTATCTATGAACTTGTTCATCAAGGTAATATTTCATATATTGATAATCGTTCTGGAGACGGAAAGGAAATGTCTGGCAACTATAATTTTCAATATGGTGTGCATTATCTATTTAATACTTGGAATATAGGGAGCAATCAGCTTCTGCTTGAAGCAGGTGGAAACGTAGAGGCAAACGTTGGATTTATATACAACACGCGCAATGGAAATAATCCAGCACAGGCGCGTGCGTTTATAAATATTGTGCCAACAGCAGCGCTTGAATATAATTTCCATAACCCATTTCATAGTGGGGCATATCGTGACTTTAAACTAAGATATGAAATAGGTATTCCTGTTGCAGGAATAATGTTTAGCCCGAATTACGGACAGTCTTATTATGAGATATTCTCTGAGGGAAACTACGACCACAATGTCTGTTTCACGCATCCCGGCAATGCCCCATCGTTACGCAACATGCTAACTTTTGATTTTCCGCTATTGCATTCCACTTTTAGCATAGGATATCTTGGCGAGTTTCAACAGGCCCGTGTGAACAACCTTAAACAGCATGTCTATACTCACGCCATAATGATTGGAATAGTGAAGACATTTAAACTAATTAAAGTAAGAAAATGAGATATTATTCAATAGGCATATTTAAAAAAACTAATATATCATTATTGATTTTATTTGTTTTATTCTCACTCACTTCATTGACAGGCTGTGTAGACGAGGATCAGTATGCTGACAATCCCAAGGGAAACTTTGAAGCTCTTTGGAGTATAATAGATCAGCATTATTGTTTTTTTGACTATAAGGCTCAACAATATGGACTGGATTGGAACGAAGTCCATACAAGATATGCCAAACAGATAAATGGAGAAATGACTGATGCACAACTCTTTGAGGTTCTTGGAAACATGCTTAGCGAACTGCGTGACGGACACGTTAATATGTATTCGAGTTTCGATGTTGCAAGAAACTGGTCGTGGCATGAAAACTATCCAAGCAATGTTAGTGACTCGCTTATAACAAAATATCTTGGTACCGATTATAAAATTGCCAATGGCATGAAATATCGAGTACTTGATGACAATATTGGCTATATACGTTGTTCAACATTTGAAGGCAAGTTGGGTAGTGGTAACCTTGATGAGATAATGTCAAGCTTACTGTTGACGCGTGGATTGATTATTGACATAAGGGATAACACCGGTGGAATGATGACCAGTGCAGAGGAGTTTGCGGCAAGATTTACCAACAAGAAGCTTCTGGTTGGATATATGCAGCACAAGACTGGTAAGGGACATGATGATTTTTCATCATTACAAGAACAATATCTAGAACCTAGTACGGGGATACGCTGGCAGAAGTCCGTTATCATACTCACTAACCGTAGCGTTTACAGTGCAGCTAATGAGTTTGTGAAGTATATGAAGTGTTGTCCAAATGTTATGACAGTTGGTGATAAAACTGGTGGCGGAGCAGGAATGCCATTCAGCAGTGAGATACCGATTGGTTGGGGCATTCGTTTTTCAGCATGTCCTATATTTGACAAAAATAAAGCAAGCACTGAGTTTGGCATAGCCCCTGATTATAAAGTAGATATGACGACAACAGATTTCTACCATGGCAAGGATACTATAATAGAATTTGCGAGAAATCTATTGTCAAAATAACTATAATTTTCTCAATCATAGACTGAAGAACTTACTTGATTATTATTAAACTCGTTGCTGATGGGGTTTCAACTTTAGCATATCTTCTGGTATTGCTTTTTTAATACTATCGGTAATAAGTTGAAGTATCGTATTACGAATAAAGCTATTCGTAGTTATGATAATAATCTTTCTTGTAGGAGAAGGAATAGCGAATTGACGAACCAATTTTCTTTTATTTTCAGTCAATTGTGTAGCGGCAAGTTCAGGAATAAAAGTAACACCACGCCCACCTTCAACAATGTGCATGAAAGTCTCTATACTTCCAAGACGATATGCGCGTTCACTTATTGCAGCATGTTTCAAATGGCAGAACTTCTGCATTTGTTTGCTAAGACAGTGACCTTCACCCAAAAGCCATAAGAATTCACCATTCAGATCTTTATCTTTTATGGTCTCATTATTTATAAGTTTATTATTTGGTGATACATATACGAAGAGCTCTTCATAATAAAGTTCTGTTTTTACAAAATCATCCATTCCGTCGAGGTCTGCAACTATACCTGCATCAATATCACCATGACGCAAAGCTTTCTTAATATCCTCGGTTTTCATTTCTGTAATTCTTACATCCATTTCTGGGTGCTTATTTATCATCTGTGGAAAGAAGCGAGGAATCAGATATGGTGCTATTGTTGGAATTATGCCCAGATTAAATGTTCCGTCAACAGAATTCTGTTGTTCATTTACGATATCTTTTATACGCATAGAACTAAGTATGGCCTTTCTTGCTTGTTCTAATACAATCTTTCCAATTTTGGTTGGTTCCAAAGGATGCATCTGGCGGTCGAATATCTTTATTCCAAGTTCATCCTCTAGTTTCTGAATCATTGCGCTTAAAGTTGGTTGCGTAACATTACAGTAATTTGCCGCATTTCCGAAATGACGAAAACGGTCTACTGCTATTATATATTCTAGTTGTTGCAGTGTCATAATATCATAAATTTCCTACAAATGTACACATTATAATTTAAATTTGATCACATAAAATAGATTTTATCAATATGCTCATAAATATTATCTGTTGGAGTCTATCGGGAAACATATTATCTTTGCGGCATGACATATCTTTAGTAAGATTTTAATTTTTCTATTGTTAGAAGTAATAGATTCAGCGTCTAGAGTATGTATATCGTTATTAAGGTCAAACTTTCTTGCGATTTCATTCTCAGAATTAGTTACAATAAAATGCTGAATTCTCAACTTAAAAGTGAATGAATAGATGTAGTCTAAAATAGCATGGTATTAGACTAATGGTGTTTGTGAAAAATATGAATATAATAAGAATACAGACACTAGGAACATCCTCAGTATGTAAGTTCGACTGATTAAATGATTGATTATATTTCTAGATATCACCCCATGCATTATTGTACGAATAGTTGTTGGGATAACAACAATATTAAACTTACAATTGACAAAAGTAAATAAAACTCTTTGCATACGAGGATTAGTATTTCTATAAAAAATAGCGTGCTGCATATAAGCAGTACGCTGTTTTTTTTGATATCAATATATGTAAGTCAAAAATTAAATCGTAATTTCTATTTTGACTTCATCGTAATTTCTATACGGTTATTAGGCTGTAGCATTTTCATGGCAAAATTACGTATATCATTTATGGTTAGAGATTTTACTCTCTGTAGATAGTTATCATCAAAATCTACTTTATTAAACAATTGATTATAAGCAATGTAATTCCAATAGTCATTTGTGATTTTAACCTGTCCGTATGTCTTATATTCATATTCTTTTACCTTGTTTAAGTTTTCCTCACTAGGACCATCTTTTGCCAATATATTCAACTGCTCATATATAATAGGAATAAGAGTTTGGTATTTTTCAGGATCAGTACGGAAACTTATTTTCATAAGGGCTTCTGCGTATGGATACTTTTCAAGTTCACCATTAACACTTACTCCATATGTGCCTCCTTTTTCTTCACGCACTTTCTCCGTATACATCATACGGAGAATTTGGCTCATAACGTCAATAAGTAATGAATTCTCAGCATTATATTCTGTCTTGGCCTTTATAAAGATACTTGTTAATGAAGATGGAGTAGACTGTTCCTTTTGAAATATATGAGTTTCATTTACATCACGTATATATACGTGATTATCTTTTATTTGTTCATTACTTTTATAACCTTTCAAACTTGCCAAATAATTACATATAAGAGGGCGAACAGTATTCATGTCTATATTTCCTGTAAGGATGACAGAGAAATCTGAAGCATCAGCAAATCGTTCTTTGTATATTTGCATAATTCTATCATAGTTCACTAAAGACAGGTTCTCTTTCTTTATTGGTGCCATTCTTGGGTTGTTACCATATAGTATTGAAATGATAGAATCATTATATGAAACATTAGGATTTGCATCACGATTGGTTAGAAACTCACTCTGTCTATTCATCAAACTAGCAAATGCACTTTTGTCTTGTCTTGGTGATGTAAAGTATAAATGAGCAAGTTGGAATAGCTCCTTCATATTTTTTATATTGCTATAACCTTTCAAACCTTCTGTTTCTTCACCAATATATGGTGAAAGTTTTACGGTCTTACCATCAAGTATTTTATCTAATGAGGTAGCATCAAAATCTCCAATACCACTCTCTGCTATTGCTGCTGTTATATAGTTAAGATTAGCCATATCAGATACTGGGTATAAAGATTTTCCGCCAAGACTAAATGCATAAAGATTAATTCTGTCTGCTTCAAAGTTGGTTGGACGAACGTACACCTTCATACCATTAGATAATGTAAACAATCTATATCCATGTTTCCATTCCTTTTCAGAGACAATCTTCCCTGCTTTAATCTTTCCTGAAATTAAATCAGCAGAAACGCCTTTGTCAACATAAGGTTCATATTTCTTGCTTTGGGCATTCTTTATACATGAAATAATATCGCTACGTGAAGGCATCATAAAACCATTTTTGTCTGGTCCATATATTGTTACAACTTCATTGTTGTTAGTTATGATATTATCAACAGCAGAATTAATATCTTTGAGGCTAATCTCTGAGTTTAATTTTGTCACTTCCTTTAGTTCATCCTCGGCAGACATCATAGGTTCTTCATCTAAAAAATTACGTAGACACATTTTTACGTAATGACCGTTACGCTTCTTTTCGCGGCTGTTGTATGCATTCTGTGCAAATCTTAATGTTTCTGATTTTGCTCTGTCAAGTTCTGACTGTGTGAAACCAAGATGGCGTGCGCGCTGCAGTTCTCCAATAAGTGCAGCGATACCTTCTTTTATATTGTTTTGCTTGCACATCATCGAACTACTAAAGGCATCTTTTGTATTTGATAAGAAGAAAGAACCATCACGCACTGATGAAGATAAGAATGGAGGATTAGATTGCTTGACAATTTCTTTCAATCTATCGTTAAGCATCTTCATTATAATTTTAGACTTGTAACTATCTTCGTAGTTAGATACTGAATTGTGTTCATTTCTAGGCGTTGCATCACGTTTCATATAGATGCTGAAGTTTACCGTTGGCTGCTCTTTATCCTTGGCAGTAAAAACAATGATAGAATCGTTGTTATTTACAGGATAGTATATTCGCTCAGCAGGATTTACCGGAGTTGGAATAGAGCCAAAGATAGTCTTTATTTTATTCTCAATACTATCTACGTTAATATCTCCAACAACGATGATAGCTTGAAGGTCTGGACGATACCACTTCGCATAATAGTCTCTAAGGTCCTTATATTTAAAATGGTCTACAATATCCATGTTTCCAATAGGCAGGCAATCTTCATATTTTGTACCTTTATATATCACGGGAGCTGCATCTTCCATCAGTCGTTGTACTGCCATTCCTGAACGTCTAGTACGCCACTCTTCATGAACAACGCCTCGCTCCTTGTCTATTTCAGAATCTTTGAGGAGTAATGAATGGCTCCAGTCGTGAAGAATGAGAAGGCATGAATCAACTATATTCATATTCGTTACCGGTGCAGAAGAAATATTGTATACAGTTTCGTCTACACTCGTATAAGCATTAAGATTTTGTCCGAACTTTATTCCAACGCTTTCGCACCATTTAACTACACCCGGCTTAATACTGTCACCAGGAAAGTTTAATGTTCCATTAAAAGCCATGTGCTCAAGAAAATGAGCTAATCCGCGTTGTTGCTTTTCTTCTAGTATAGATCCTACACGCTGTGCGATGTAGAAGTCGGCAACATTTGGAGTTTGCGTATTATTACGTATATAATATGAAAGTCCATTAGGAAGTTTTCCTCTACGTACATTCTTGTCTAGTGGAAGTTGCTCGGCTGCTTGCGAAAATACAGCAAAGGCTAGCAATATTCCGGTTATTAATTGTTTTCTCATAAGTTGTTATTTTAATAATGTTGGTGTTGCATCAGATTCAAAATCTTCTGTTGAATTATTGGTGTCAATGAATCTATTTCCAGATTTCTTACGCACTACGGCTTTACTAAATCTTGTTTTATCAGCGTCAATGCTTCCACAATGAGCCCATCCTGCATCAAGCGATGCCGACACAACGTTCCATTGATAAGAAGCTGCAATACTCAGATTTACGGCATCAATAATCCATGAATTAGGAAGTTTGTATCCATCTTTATTCATCGTATATGAATTTCCATTTGCTGACATAACATAGCTATATTTGTAATAATAGTTACGCAAGAAAGTCTCCTTGTCTGTTTCAGGCTTTGCTATAGCATAAGAATGATATCCGCGATTATGAAGCGTGAAATATGTATTTGAGTAGTCATACCAATTTGCAAGATTTGGTACATTTGGATTATCATCATCCGAGAATTTCGGATTAGAAGATACATCATAGAATTCAAAGTCGGCGTTGCTCAAATCTATAGAGTTCGCATTAATTTCTTTATGGTTTTTAGCATTAAGTGCAAGTGTTATCTCTTGTCCCGGTTTTATAGGATGATCTTTACCGCTACCTGGAATTATGTATATGGCATCAATAGTCATAGCTTGATTCATAATGTCAGGAGTATAATCAAATTTTGAAACAGTCATGAATGAAGACTCCACGAATGCAAGTCCATCTGCATATAAAACAGAATCACTATTATTTGCTATTTTAATATATTGGTCATTACTATATTGCTTTCCTTCTGGAGTAAGTGTGCCTGTGAAAAACATCTCTGAAATAACAAAACCATCTTGTGCATTATAGGTGTTTAATGCTATTGTTTTGTGAGACATATCGTTACCAGTAGATGTTTTATTTACGATGACGTTACTTTCTGTTGCTTTTACAGATGTATTTACAATTGTTGTATCAAGATTATAAGAAATTCCTCCTCGTATGTCGAGAGTGTAGTTGCCTTCCGGAACTTCTGTTGTGTCAACATACTGTGTGCCCGCTCTTCTGAAGTTTTTTGCTACATAAGTTTTTTTTGTTTGTACATTTGTTAGGGTAGCTGTTGCTCCAGTTAATGATGGCGAATTAATATTTAGCGGCATGTCTAGCGACATAGCGAACTTCACATTTTGCTCTACCTCATTTTCATTATCGTTATCTTTGCAAGATGCGAAAACAACACTTACGGCAATAAATGCCAGTATAAGTCTGAATTTTTCTTTTGTATTCATATTATTTTATTTAGAATGTTATACCTGTTGATAAATATATTTTATTTCCATTATTATTATTTCCTTCAAATCTTCCTCCACCGAGTTCTATAAACATGCCATATGATTTCCAATTTGATGGTGTGTAGTCTGCTCTCATTTTTGCTGATATAATTAAATAATTACCAGTTATGTTGGAGTATGTATATTCCATAAGGTTTATATTCGCATTATCCATAGCTGTATAGGGCATCGTGATGTCTTTATTCTGGTTATGAAAGTATGATGCAGAAAGTATGCAATTCACGGTGATATCTTTTTTAATATTACCAATAAACTGACCTTCGATTCGTTCATATAACTTAGAAAAAGACATCTTGCTAATTGGAAATACGTAATTTGACGCGTAATCAATATATCCTATGCGCCCTGTAAAATTCCATTGCGTCCTGCCATTAAAGTTTAGTGCGCCACCTATGTAGCTATCAGTTTTATGACTATGAAACATTGTCATATCTGCTATTACAAGATACTCGCCTGAAGAAGAATTACCAGCAATATGTTCATCTCCATCTCTTTTTTCATAATTGATTCCGGCAAAACAACTCCACCCAAGTTTCTCCACGGTTTTCCAACCTACCTCACCGTTATAATTATACAAATAGAGTGTCGTTATAGGGAAGGAGTTCATATCTGGCAAAACACGCTTGTATGGAATATAATTATATTCTGCCGATAGATACATTCCATTTTTCTTCGTTGGAGAAATATTTATATCATAAGAAAATCCAGTTCCCTTGTAATATGATGATGCATTATTACCCGAAAATCTTTTGTGGTACATGCCTAGTCCCAGCATTTGATATTCTGGTATCACACCATCTTCTTTAAAAAATTCAACGCTATTTGTCTGTTTGTAGAATCTTGCTCCTAAACCAGTTCCAAGAAGATACTTTCCCAAATCATATAATACACCTAAGCGCATGGATAGGTCAGTTACTATACTACGGGGTCTTGGATCTTTTGTGCGATATTCGTGCTCTGCTCTAAAGTAAATAAGTTCTCCGATAGTTAGTCGTCCAACTTTTGTTGCACATCCACCCGAGAATGTATATCGCTCATTATTAAGATTTCCACCCAGTGTATCGCCCATAATATATGGATAGAGTGTGCTGAAATCTGCAGTAGAATTCCATTTTATATCTTTTTTGCTTCCACTTCTATACGAAGCACTTCCCCATACCGTTGTCGTATTGTTTAATTTGATGTAGGAATTAATATTTATACCAGCATAATTATGTCCATCTCCCAGTTCATATAGTATAGGGCGATTCAGTTTCTCATAATCTGTATATACTCGTAATTCAGAATATTGTTTATCGTAGGCATTATTCATAAATGCTGGATTATTCTTTTGCAAGGAAAGTACATCACCGAATATAGAATTATGCTCATTTATAGCTGTTACTGTATCCTCAACGCTTCCACGAACTATTGTGCAAACGCTAAGCATTAATAATGATAATATGAACCTTGTTTTTTTCATATTTACATGAATATTATATTAACATAAGCTTTTGCTGGATGATCAAGAAATTCACAATAACTTGAAGCCGCTCTAAAGCTTTTTGTGTGTTTTATATTCTGTTTGTCATGGTATAATACGGTACCATTCACATTGATAGAATAACTTCCACGCATAACATCAATTAATGTTGAGGTACCATTGAACTCCGATGAAGAGTAAGACTGTTTGTTATTAAGATTCACAACAGTTACTGTGCCCTGCATCTTTTCAATATGAATGCTGTCGGGAACACTAACTGTGATATTTGCAGATGTGGTATAGTCTTCATTATCATCATGACAAGCTGATAGTATATTCAATATAAATGATATCAAAATCAATATGCCGAGTGTCTTTTTTCTCATAGACCTATATTTTTACATTCATTTCAAGTCCAAAATATGGAGTCACGTGGCGTCTTATCGTATAATTATTGCGCACATAATCAGGATTGTAATCCAGCAATTTGTTTACAAATAATGCAATCGTCAACTTGTCGTCGAGCAATTTCTTTGTTGCTTTAAAATTCACATTCATACAAAATGGCACAGTCTGCCTGTCATATAAAGATGAATTATATGAACGTACTAGATACTGAAGATAAGTGTCATTTTTATCTTCTTCTGTGAAATCATGGATAACTCCATATTTATCCATGTATTGTGTCGGTACATTTTCTTTTTCTTTATTTTGCGATGCTGTCATCCATACGCATTGAGCCGAGATGGAGAATATTAGTTTAAGTTTTGGTATATCGCTATCAAATGTAAAATTAGTATTGACCATTTCTCTAATATATCCATCGTCATTTTTATATATTCCGGCATATTGAAAGCTTTCTCCACCAATAAGTTTTGAAGGCATTTCCACTATCGACTGCGAATTACTATATTCAGTTTTAAACCAAGCTCCATTTATCGTAAGACGTGTGTTTACGATAGGAAATCTTATCGTGGAGAATGTGTATTCAATGCCTTTTTTGTATGTGCGACTACCATTCGTTGTGGTAGTATAGCTGTGTAGCTCATTCTGCATTGTGTAAGGCAATGTTGCAACATCAGGTGGTGATGTTATAGTATTAGCATCTATGCCCGAAGCATCATAATTCTTAAAACTGTATGAATTGTATATCGCTGTAGAACGGAATCCAGAATTCATATCTTCTCTAAAATAAGTAACCGATAGTCTATTCCCTGCAAGATTAAAATCTCCTCTCAGTTCCCACTTGTTATTTCGTGCTGCGCGTATGTTGTAGTTAGTAGGATCTTTAACATAAGTCTGTAAGTATATTCTGCGATAGTCTCTGTTAGGATGATAATAATTAAGTTCTATCAAATCCATATATACAGGTTCAGGATACATATAATCCATCGTAGGCATCTTTGTATGTTCACCATATCCTCCTGCAATCTGAATAGTTAAAGTCTTACCCAAAAAATCAATAGATGGGAATGTCCATCCTAGATTTATTCTTGGGTCGATATAATACTTATTATGAAGTGCATATTTATCAGATAGATTTAACATCGTGCTTAATCTTACTCCTGCTTGAACATCAAGTTTATTTTTGCCGATAGATAATCCAAGATTCTCTTCTGTATATTCTGATAGTATATGTGATGCTGGAACTGCTGAATATTTACGTGGACGAACAGATAATCCTGGATAAAGAGGATTTAACTGATTGAATATCTGACCATCACCATAGTTCTTGTCTAACTGCCAATCTGCACCTAATTTTAATTCATTAGATGTACCTTTTAACGGAAACGCTAAAGATGTATTTACCTTTGCATATAAACTAAAAGGTTGCCCGTCTACTTTTTGATTTGCAGTATATGTGTATGGATAAATTAATACGGCATCATGCTCTCCGTCTGTTGTCGTTGTTGCAGCAGGAGTCTCTCTGTTCAGCTGTACCAATCTTGTGCGGTCTAAAAGATCTTTCTCATAAGCAACAGACATAAGCGCTGAAGCTGATTTAAAGATAGATTTCTTATTAAGATTTATGTAATCTACCGATGCATTCAATGAATAGCGATTATATTTTGATGCATATTTGTCAACACCTCCATAATTTAATTCAGGATCCACTTTGTCATCATCAAAAGAGCCGCCATAATCCATATTCAAACTAGCTGTAAGTTTCCTGGTGTCTGATATCCATTCTTTGTTTAATCGTGCAGAAATAGTGATACGACTATATGTCTCTAGAATATTTCTGGGATCTGATTTACTGTTTAAATAATCAGCACTTAAGTTTAGCGACATACGGCTAGGAATCCACGTAAAGCTTTTTGACAAATAAAATAATTTACTATCCATGTCAGCCTTAAAACGAGCAGATATATCATTGCCGCCTTTCCGCCTGTTAATCTTAACCAAACCACTGGTTAAGTCGCCATATTCCACAGATGGTATACCTCTTACAATTTCTACATTCTGAATATCATCTGTAGATATTGCACGCATATCAACTCCTGAATTTGTGAAATCGCGTGATGTTGTTTGGGTATCCCATGCTCCGTTCATAAACTGCATATTTGCATTTGTACTTATTGGAGCACCGTCAATAACAAATGATGTTCCTAAAGATGATGTTGAATAGTCACTGCTTGATATTGGTACTTCACGCAAAGAAATTACATTCGGTGCGTTTAACGCTGGATCTTTTGCCATTCCTCCCGGCAAAAGTTCAAGTATGTCTGCAAAACTTGATGGCTGAAGATGTTCCATAGCATATTTCGCTATTTTTGACGAACTTGTTATTCCATGAGATTCTGTTGCCGTTACAACAACATCGTTTATTGTTGTTTCTGATGGAGATAGTTTATATATATTGCCGTTTCCAAGTAAGCTATGTTGTTTTTTATATCCAATATATGTTATATCAATTCCATCTTTAATAAGCTCTCTCTTCGGAATGATTGATACATATCCGTTAATATCGCTAACTGCTGAAATTCTCTTATCAGCGCTCATTCTCATAACTGCGCCAACAAGAGGTTCTCCTGTTATTCCGTCGACAATCCTACATTTATATATGTTCTGAGCTTTTAAGCCATCAGCAAAAACAATAAAAAGGAAAGAATATATTAATATCCAAAACTTCATCTAATTTATTTTTTTTGCAAAGGTAGACTGATTGAAAAATATTTGCAATACCTAAAAAT
Source organism: Prevotella herbatica (assembly GCF_017347605.1). NCBI lineage: Bacteria > Pseudomonadati > Bacteroidota > Bacteroidia > Bacteroidales > Prevotellaceae > Prevotella > Prevotella herbatica. The sequence continues at coordinate 826,277 of NZ_AP024484.1, read as the reverse complement.
AATGATTTGGGATAATGTATAGCTGTTGATAAAATAAACAAATCAATAAAATATTAAAATAGAACATTACCTTGTTGTATATACGATTGATATATTTGTAGCAGATTTAATTCATTGCATATAGTGATACCTGTAAATTTGATTAGGATTATAGTCTTTGCTAAGTCTGCTGGTTTTCAGGATCGTACTATGGGATTGTTTGTTACTATGTGAGATTAAGGCATATCGTTGGATTAAAATAATCTCAAATGATATGCCTCATATTTTCACCTTAAATAAATAATTATCTAAACGCGATTTATGTACTTTGCTTATTTGTTTAACCAACTCTTCAGAATCGGCACCCGTTCACGACTGCACATGATTTCTAAATCCTCGTATTCTTTAATATATACACGGGCTTTTCCTGCAAAGTATGTCTTTAATTGACTGATAACATCTATGTTGATAATAAATTGACGGTTTACTCGAAAGAAACGTGTTGGGTCTAATTGGCTAATGATGTCATCAAGTGATAAAGATATACTATAAAAATAACCTGATTTCATATATATTCGTGTATCTTTATAGACGGTACAGATATGACTGATGTTGGTTACCAATACAACTTCATACCCATCCCTATATGGAACTAAAAATCTTTCTCTATATCTTATATCCTGTCCGTGAATAGAGGAAAGTAATTCTTTTATGGCATCAGTGTTGGAATTACTTTTTTCGCGAGCCTGATTGATGGACGTTTTAAGTTCATCTTTATCAATAGGCTTTAGCAGATAGTCTATACTGTTAAATTTAAATGCTTTTATAGCATATTGATCGTAGGCGGTTGTGAAAATGACCGGTATTGATTGTGGAACAGACTTTAATGCCTCAAAACTAAGTCCATCTCCTAATTGGATGTCAGCAAGAATTAAATCAGGCATCTCTTCTGTCTTTGAAAAGAAGTCTTTTGTCTCTTTATTACTTGCTGTCGTAGCAAGTATCTGAGCATCTTTTTCTATTTCTTTTAAAATTCTACATAGTCGTGTAGTGTTGCTTAGTTCATCTTCGATAATCAATATTTTCATGCGTCTTTTTTATGAATGATAGGAAGTCTTACAATAAAGTTCTCTTTTGTATTATTAATCTTGATAGACTGTTTACTAAGAATGACATACCTTTCTAATACATTACTATTGCCAATATTTGTTGATAGCACACTGCTGTTTATACAGTGTTTTTTATTGCTCACGATAATATCGCTTCCATCAGTCTTTATTTCTATTATAAGAGGATTGTTTGTGGTGTGCTCGTTGTGCTTGATAGCATTTTCTACGAACATCTGCAGTGCTGCTGGTGGAATAAATCCATCAAGCTTATTTATTTCTTTATCAATGTTTACCGTAATTGTATTACCGAAGCGTTCATGCAGAAGATAGAGATATTCATTCAAAAAATCCAGTTCTTCGGCAATACTAATAAGACTGCGGTCAAAGTGTGAAAGTGTGTAGCGATATACTTTTGACAGTTTCATCAGATACTCTGTTGCTTTATGCGGATCAACTTCAATCAAGTCTGCCAAGATGCTGAAGTTGTTGAATACAAAATGCGGATTGATCTGATTTTCAAGTGCTTGTAATCTGAAACGGTTACGCTCTTTATTTACATTCTCATAAGATTTCCAGTAGTATGTCATCGCATATATGCAAGCTATGAAAGTAGACAATATGCCTGTTAGATACAAGCTTTCAACATATAAGATTGGGTCTTTATCGTTATATGGAGAATTCAATAAATTACTGACTATTCCCGCTGTGATATTGTTAACTACGAGTATAAGGAATATCTGGGTAATAATCATCAACATGGGATGACGCGACCATTTGATATACTTGAAAACAAGTTTGCTTAGACTGAGAGCTAATACAGTGAATATGAGACACGATGAATAATCATAAATCATATCCATAGGCTCAAAAGGCCAATGAAAGATCTGTTTTCTAAAATCTTCGTCTATTGTAGACCAAAGTATGTAATAGAGTAGTAGGCTCAATAGAGAAAGTGCTACTACTCTAACAATCTTCAATATCAATCGTTGTACCATATTCATATGTCGCAAAGATACTGTATTTTCCTAATACACTGAATTTAATACTGTGATTTTTTACTTTCTATGTTTGCCTGAATGCGATTTGCTACCAATCTGCATCCAATCATCATCATCTTTGTTTGTTTCTTTCTTACTTCCAAACGTGTAACTGATACCCAATGATATATTCTTTACTGGTTCTGTAAAACTGTTTGTGGAATTAAAATCATTACCTTTATTATATGATGTCCATACAATGTTTCCACCATGCCCTAACCCTGTTGTCCCTGATACTGTAACATTCCATTTGTCGTTACAGAATGATTTTGATATACTAGCTGATAGTAGTGACATTCCTGATTCGTATCCTTGAAGTGTATGCTTGCGGGTCATCAGTTCCAAATTTGTAGTCAGTTTGATATCCCATGGCATATTTTGCTGTATACCGTAGTTAACGTTTAGATTCCATCCATTATTTTTTGCATTTAGAGCTGCACTTCTTAAGTCGGTATATCCTGCTTCGGCATTAAGCATCATACGTGTGGAGGTGGTCATACTCCAATTCATATATAGATTAAGGGCAGAGATGTTCCTTTTCACGATATTACCATAGGTGGTATTGAGAACTCCATTATTATTAAATGAATATTGCTCAATGGCGTTGTTGCTGAAACTATGGCGTAAAGTCGCATTCATTGCAAAATTACTAGCTGTGAGATTATAAACAATTGATAGATTATTGGTTTTTTCTGCATCGAGGTGAGAATTACCATAAACTAGAGTTGTTGGATTGGAACGATCAACATATGGGTCAAGTTCAGTAATGCCTGGTCGGCGTATTCTTAGATTATAGTTTACACCTATATTCTGCAGTTCACTAATACGAGCCGATATGCTTAATGCTGGCACAATAGTTCCATAGTGGATATTGAAGTTAGAACCAGCTCCTTTCAGATATTTCGTTTTCTGCAATGTATATTCATAACGTAGTCCTGGTTTTACGGATAACCAACCGATTGTGGCATCATACTCTCCATACATAGCCATAATTTGTTGTTTTTGCTTATAGAAAACAGAACCGTCAATATTCTCTTTATATAGGCCTTTGTCAATTCTGTAATCAGACGAATTGCTTTGATTCTGCCCAAGTGTTAGTTTGGCTCCAGTATTAATTTTCGTGTTTTTATTTAGCGGAATAGTAAAGTCTGCTAGAAAATTATGCTCTGTATTTTTCTCCCTTACGCTAGACTTTCTACTCTCAGGGATTACAAGTTGAGTTTGATTAATGTTGAAAAAACTATTTACGTTATCATTTTTTACAGGATTATGTGAAAGCTGATAAGTAAACATCATGCTTCCTTTATTATTCTTTCCAAAAAAGCGCTGGTAGTTAATGCTTCCATCATACGATGTCTCATTACTGCGTGTGTCTAGGTTGTTGCCAAATTTCAGTCCATTGCCGTAAGTGCCACCTTTATAAAAGTATTCAGGAAAGCCATATTCATGTAGCTTAAAATTTGTAACAGACAGATTCATATGTAAAGAAGATAAAGAATCTAGCTGATATCCTATGCCGAATTCTGCCATATGGAAAGGCATTGACTGTTTGGTGTCTTGAGAAGTATGAGCTGAGAATGATTTTTGATTAATGTCAGATTCTGATTTATTGTGTTTATATTTCATATAGTCTGTCATTAGATTCACATCATATGAGAAATGATTTTTTTGTCCACTGATATTTGCATCTAAACCATAATTATTTGTTCCAATAGTAGAATGTACAGTACCATTAATACTTTCTATCTTATTGTTCAAATTCTTATTTTTCTTCGTGATGATATTCAGTATGCCTCCCGCACCTTCTGCATCATATTGTGCACCTGGGTTAGTAGTTACCTCTATACTCTCGATACTATTTGCAGGCATGTTACGTAATATTTGAGTTGGATTGCGAGTAACCATTGTACTTGGTCTGCCGTCAATGTAAACCTTGAATTGTTTTGACCCATTGACAGATATATTATTCTTGCCGTCTACAGTAATCATTGGCACTTTTCGTAACATTTCTAGTACTGTGTGAGTCTTGGCATCTACATCGTGACGAACTTGATAAGTAATTTTATCGGTTTTCATTTTCACGATAGGTGTATGTGCTACAACGGTTACGTCATGTAGCTGATGTTCTTTCTCGTACCATTCCTTGGGAACTTTTTTATTCAATGTCGTTGTATCATTCTTAACAACATTCTTTGTCCGTGCCGTCATCATTTGCGCAGATAACAGCATTACACTAATACCAAATAATACTTTTACTTTCATTGTAGTCTTGTTAAAATTGCAATGCAAAAGTATTAAAGGTTGGAGTAAACATAAGTTGTAAACTCTCTGAAGCAGCAAAAAATGATACTGAAATGATAGATTCTCTTACTTTAGTTTGGCCTTTTTACCAATCTATCTCTTCCCAAATTTTATATGTAATAGTTTTAATTTAGAAATTAATACATTACAATGATATATACTTTTACTTATATTTTCTATAAAACTTGAGTGCTATTTCCAATTATAGCATTGCTATATACAAAAGCTTGATAAGTGCTAGCATAGACTTTATTTTATTTTTGCGAATTCTATTCTGAATCTTGTAATGCCGTCCGTATAAGTCTTTAGTGAGAAATGGCAGTTATGCTTGTTAAGTACTTCTCGTATGAATATAAGGCCGATGCCTTGCCCATTTGGCTTCGTAGAAAAGAATGGACTGAATAGTTTCTTCTGTGTATCATCTGATATGCCTTCACCAGTATCAGCGATCTCAAGTATAGTGGGTGATGATGAAGTTTTGCAATAGATATCACCTTTTTGTCCGATGCTCTCTGCTGCATTCTTTATTATGTTGACTATAACTTGTTCTATTAGTTCTGAGTCTACATTTACAAGTACCTGCCCATCTGCGAAATCCTTGTGTATGTGTATGTTGTTTTCTGCACACTTTGTCTCCATGGTCTGAATGCAGTTATCTGACAACTGATTAAGGTCATTAACCATAAGTTGAGGCTGTGGAATCTTAACAACATCGGCAAATCTAGTTATAAAATTGCTCATAGAGTAGCAACGCTCAATACAGGCCGACATCACATCACGTATGTCGGTAGAGTCGGGCGTATCTTTTAGCATATCGCATAGCGAGTCAAGAGTAGATGTTACACCAGCAGTCGTGTTGTTTACCTCGTGGGCAATCATTCGTATCACTTTTTCGTATGCTTTCTTCTCTGCATCCATAACCTCTTCTGTTAGACTTTCAATAAGGTAGAATGGATGTGCATAACCTCTATCTATGAATGATAAACGGCTGCAACGGTATATATGTGAGTCGTTCAACTGGAATGTTCTTGATGTGTCTTTACCTAAAGATGATAAATTATCAGATAGCGGACTACCAATTTCGCTTATTTTCTTTCCCTTGGTTGCTATTAATGATATTTCCAAAAACTTCTCTGCCGCAGGGTTCATAGACGATAGGTGTCCATCAAAGTCGAGAATAACAACACCAAGCGGTGAGGCATTAATAAGCAAATCTAGAAATTGATTAGTCTCTCTTACATGCAGACGTTCATCTTTAAGTTGGGCAATCATGCGATTAAACACATCAACAATACGGTCGGCATCTTTTTGATTTACGTGACGTAGTCGGCTACTGAAGTCTTGTTCCTTAAGCAATTCGACACCATTGCCAATTACTCGAATAGGATTGATAACTTTGCGATAGAAGAAAAACATATAGGCTATTATAACAGCAACAAGTACCTCTGTTGAGTAGAACAAAAACTTCTGTGGAACAAAAGTTTGCACCAGCAGTAATGTGATTGTTGCAGACAACAGTATGATGAGTATTATAAACCAGCCTCGAAGTCTCATTTCTTATAGTCTATATTATATTTTTCTAGTCTTCTATAAAGTGCAGCTCTGCTTAGTCCAAGGTCGAGCGCTACATGGCATAGATTATTATTATGCTTTTTAAGAGATAAAATTATGGTACGTTTTTCAATATCATCAAGCGTAAGTCCATCACTATTGATCGCAATATTAGTCTCTGGGCGAATATTTATTTGTGGTTTAAAGTCATCAGCAGTAAGTATTTTCTTAGAGCAGATGATGATAGTACGCTCCACAAGATTTTTAAGTTCACGTATATTGCCACTATATGGAAGTCGTGTTAGCAGATTCATGGCATCTGGTGAAAATTCTACTTGTGGTATATTATTAATTTCGCATTGTTTGTTAGCGAAATGTTTTGCTAATAGCGGAATGTCTTCGCGCCTATCTCTTAGCGCTGGTAGATGTACTGTGATTAGATTGATACGGTAGAACAGATCTTCTCTAAAAGAATGTTCAGCTATGCGCTTAGTAAGATCAGCATTTGTGGCAGATACGATACGCAAATCTACTTTATGAGCATGGCTATCACCAAGGGGCTCAAAAGTCTGATCTTGCAATACACGCAAAAGCTTTACCTGACTGCCAATATCTAAATCACCAATCTCATCCAAGAATATCGTACCTTTGTCAGCCAACTCAAAGCGTCCAATACGGTCGTTTGATGCATCCGTGAATGCACCCTTCTTATGACCGAACATTTCACTCTCAAAAAGCGATTGAGATATTCCACCGAGATTAACTTTCACAAAGTTTTTATTCTTACGCATACTGTTGCGATGAAGAGCTTCTGCGATAAGTTCTTTACCTGTTCCACTCTCACCGGTAATAAGAACAGAAGCATTAGTCTTAGCTACACGTTTCACGACATCAAGAACCTTGTTTAGTCCATCGCTGTTTCCTATGATAAACGAGCGGTCGAAACTATCTTCTTCTTTATTTGGGCTATTAATGCTTTGAGAGCATTCCTTATCACATTTGTCATCAATAGAGTTTAACTCTAAAGCTGTCTCAATACGTTGCAGAAGAGATGCGTTGTTCCATGGTTTAGTTATAAAATCGAATGCACCAGCACGCATACCCTTTACAGCCAGATCAATGCTTCCCCATGCTGTCATGAGTATTATAGGCACATCCTTTCTGAATAACTTAACCTGTTTTAGCAGAGTTATTCCTTCGTCTCCGGATGTGGAGAGCGAAAAGTTCATATCCATCAATATCAATTGAGGTGCAGTGTCACGAATTGTGACCATAGCCTCTTTAGGAGAGGATACAGCCACAACTTCATAACCAGCACGTTTCAACATGAATGATAGTGAAGCGCGTATAGAAATGTCATCGTCTATAATTAGAATCATATTGCAAAAATACAGTTTTCTTTGATTAATTGCAAGTAGAAATATACTTATTTGATTTATTATTACTGTTTAATTATTTCATCAAAGTCAGCATCTATCCCTTTATTTTTTGCAAAATCCCATAAGGTGAGACTACGTAATTGATAGTAATAATACCAATAGTAAAAAAGTTGCGCGATGTCTTTCTGCCTTGCATCATCTTTATTTACCTGTGCATCGTTCAAGTCTAGCGTATTAATTTTTCCTATCATAAAAGTCTCAATACTAGTTTTGTATCTACGTTGAGCAATACTGTCAGCCTCAGTGGCTAGCTTAAGTTGTTTGCTCTGATTGTTGAAATGCTCTACAAGTAAGAATATGTCTTGATTGAAAGTTTGTTGTTCTTGTCGCAGTTTACTTTCTGTTACTTCACGATTGCTTTCTGCCACTTTTACCTCACCACGGCGCTTACCCCAATCAAGTATAGGGACGCTAAATCCAATACTTATTATCGTGTTATTTTTAAGATCGTCATAAGCATATCTTATTCTGTCATTGCTTATGCCGCTATAACCAACAGATGCCGTGAGCTTTATGCTTCTTAAGTTGCCTTTTGCTTTTGCTACAGCATAGTCAGACTCTAATTGTCGGCGACGAATGTTCAGAGCAAACGAATTATTCTCTAAAGCTTTATCCAGAACATCAGCATAACGAATAGACACTTCTGGCAATTTTTCAGGTATGACCAAATCAATAGGAGTGCTGTCGTTTATATTCAGGAATGTTTTTAGTTGAAACATATTGCTATTAAGCGAGCTTTCATTGTCAGTAAGTGTACTTTGTGCATTGATGGCTGATAATTTTAATCTTAGCAAATCGCTCTCACTAACTTGCCCCATCTTTTTTCTTTCATCAGCGATATCAAATAGACGCTTTGCATTTTGTAAATTCTGCTTTGCTATATTCACATTTTCACGCGCCAATAAAAGGTTGAAGAAATATTGTATAGTCTTCATCGTTACTTCTTCTGTTGCTGTTACAAAAGCAGCTTTAGCCTCGTTATATTTAAGAGGTTCGATACGACGATTCCATTTAGTGTTGTTTACACCGAAAATCGGTTGATTAAGAGTAAGGCTGATGGGGACAGACATAAAGTTTTTCATGCCGTCCCCCTTTATATAGTCTAAAGAGGTGGAGAGAGAGAGTTGACCACCTGTCAGCCAAATATTTTGATTAACATTTAGGGCACCATTCATACCGAACCAGTTATTTCGTATGAATTTATAAGATCCATCGTTTTGCTGATACGAACTATAGCTCTTATTGAATTGTGGTGCTGTTCCATCGAAAGATAACTCTGGGAGCAAGTCGGCTTGGTATGTGCGGTATGCCCAGTAAGCTGACTTCAACACTCCACGTGCTACCACTGCATCAACACTCTTTTTGCGAGCCATCGAGATAGCCTCTGTAAGAGTTAACTTTATGTTGTTGTCTGCAGCCTTTGCACATGCATGCATTAGAAAAAATGAAATTAGAAATATAATTTTTTTCATATCATAAATACTTATTCTATTCTTCGTGTAAAGCTTCTGCTGGTTGAATTGACATTGCTTTGCGTGCAGGGAACCATGTACCAACGATTATCATGGTTGCTATCAGAAAATAAGAAATCAATACTGTAGCGGTGAAACGAATGGGTTCAAAGTATATGCCATCATGAGCTGCATTAAAGTTTGCGAAAGTAAGATTTAAATCTATTATTGTTGCAAAGACCGTAGCTATAGATAGTAGTATAATTCCCTCTAATATCTGACGTTTAAAAACATCGTGGTTAGTGCTTCCAAGAGCCTTGAACAGAGCAATCTCTCCTTTACGTTGTTGTGTGCGGAACCAAAATGTACCAAGTATGCCTAAAAATATGTTTAACATTAGGAATAATCCTCCGGCTACATAATTACGCACAGTATTCATTTTTAATCTTTCAAAAGAGGTGTGAAGATCATGGAATGATTGTATATCACTGATATATAGATTGCCAACACGTAACTGTTTGTCTGCATCGCGCCATAAATTATCAATGAAGTTATGGTCCATATTATCTTTTACTCTCACACAGAGTTCGTTCATATCTTTATAATTTTCCTTACCTAGTTTGATCATACCAGAATATGAATAGCGAGCACTCTCAAAATCGTCATATTTAACAGGCTTGAGTGAGGCGCCAAGGGTATAGTTTATTGTAGAGTCAAGATTAAGATGGAATGTTTTGCCAATTAATCCTGTAAGTGAAGGCATTCTGTGTTTATTAAATAAGTTGTCTGATATAAGAATATCGCCTTTACTAAGAAGATTTGCCAACTGCTCTGGTGTTTCTCCGTTTGCACCTTGATAGCGGAAAACGCGTACAAAATCTGGAGTAACAAGACGGCGCATTGTCCAATCGTTGTTACCAACTTGTATGGTGTCATGACTGATAATCGTTGAACTATTACTACCATCATAAGGATATGAATTACTTGATAAACTTGCAGCCTCAACTTCTGGTCTATGTTGAATGCGGTTTAAAAGTTCGGCACGATCATCGTTGTCTGTTGTGTCTGCAGGATTGTATTCGTGGCTATTTGGTGTTAGTTTGCCCATACTTATTAGGTAGCAATGTGATATATCGAAACCACGTGGCTCAATATAATTTCTTGCTATTACATACATGTAGTCTGTTATAAACCACATAACAACACTTACAATCAATAGCTCAACAAATATCCATATATTATAATGCCATTCGTTGCGTATCTGTTTGAATAGTTTCTTGCTCATAGTCTTATCTCTTTCCGTTTAAGTCATTAATAATTGAAGTTTTGCATGCTTGCCATGCTGGTATGCTTGTACTCAAAAGATTTAGCACGAAACAGAACGCAAGTGCATAAAAGAAAGTGGAAACGTGGATAAGTATGCCTATATTCACCATCGGCCCATTATTATATGAGTTTGAATATGCTGGCGTTAACAGTGAGTCTGTAAAAATGAACCCGCACGCTATACTCATTATAAATCCCAATGCTCCGGCACATAGTGTTACTATCATATTCTCTGTGATAATTTGACTTAATATGCTCCATCGCGTGCAGCCGAAAGCTCTACGTATGCCAATCTCTGATATGCGTTGGCGCAACCTACTGTGTGTCATACTACTCAAGTTTACAGCTGGAACAATTAAAAGGATAAGGAATACTATTAATTCTGTACGATGTTCTGCAGACAAATCTGGTTCGAGGTTTGCTGCAAAATCAATAGATTCTTTCTCTGTATTGTAAGGACGATTTCTATTTGCAAGTTTATTGCCACTATCTTTTATCGTTAAATTATATTTGTTCAGATTAGCTAAGGCCTCGGCGTGTACTTTTGCTTCGTCCTTAGGGGAATGCATTAATATTGTTGTGCTGAACATTCCCATTGTATTATTCCATACCATATTGCATGTCTCTTGATCCGTGGTATATGGTATCCATATCTGTGAATAAGACATGGTGGCAAGTGAAGATACATCGCTTACAACTGCAGCAACTTTATATGTTATATACTTTAATAGGAATGTACGTCCTACAACATCTCCTGTCGTATTGAAAAGTTTTATGGCAGTAGAGCGACTTATTACCGCTAAAGGTATACCTGCCTTGAAATTTGCTTCGTTATATGGTTTGCCATATATGTATTTGAAATCGAATACGTGCCAGAAAGCAGCATCGGTAAGTTTTACGTTTGCAGTGAATGATTTTGAACCATTTGCAGATAGAGGCTCACGTGTAGGAAAATAAGTGTAGGCTGTAACAGCCTCAGGAGTTTTCAGATTTTTATAGATAGCATTTATTGCATGTAAAGACATAGGGCCATTAGTCTCACCGTCTTTTGTGAGTAATGATCCGAATTTAACGTGTAGCATTCTATCACGGTTGCCTTCTGGTGAAAATGGTGCCACCTTAACCTGTTGTATCATAACAACAAGCATGATAAGAAAAAGCGAAAGAGCTGTTCCTGCAACACTCACAATACTTATGAGTGGCTGCTCTTTTAATTGCTGGTATGTTTGTTTAAATATTGTCTTCATATTTTATGAAATTATAATTCATTTCTATTCTTCGTGTAAAGCCTCTGCTGGCAATATATGCATAGCTTTTCTTGCTGGAATCAATATACCTATTAATGTTATTATTGTCATTAAAATAAATGATATTAATAGTGTAATGGATAGTCTTAATATAGTAGCATCGGCGTGTATAGTGACTGTCAAATCAGCATACCATATATTAAGACAAACAATGGTTCCAGGTAAAGCTGCGATAGCTAATAACAAAATTCCTTCTGTTAAAAAGTGGATAGCTGTTTGCTTTCTGCTGCTTCCCATTGCCATTCTGATTGCAATTTCTCCACGGCGACTATTCGTACGGAACCAGAATGTTCCTAATAAACCTAAGAATACGTTGAATACAAAAAATGACATCATTAATATAGTGTTGTTAACCTCTTGTGTAACTCCTTGACTTGCATCGTCTAATTGCTTGTAGTATTTCATACTTTGGATATCAAAAATATAAAATGGTGCAATATGTATTTTTGCAGACATAGTCTTAATGAAACTGTTTGCGAATTCATTATTGTCCGCATCTGCTTTAACTCGAATATAAATCGATGGTATAGCCTGTGATTTATAAATGTATTCTGGATAGGGCGTCATTATATAGGGTTCATACCTGTTGTAGTCTGAATTCTTTTGTGGGGCACTCACTGCTATGACTTTATAGTGTAAGTTAGGCGAATAATAATCTGAGAATTTCTTTCCTAAAACATTTGTAGTTCCCCATAAACTATCAGCTAATTCTGCACTAACGATAGCTGGGTTTACATTGTTTATAGCATTCCAGTCTTTATCTTCTAGGTTTTTATGTATACTATGTAACATAGGAATGCGGAAAGTCTTAATGTACTCTGCATCAACATAACGTATATTAGCAGTAAAAATATTTGTAGTGTCACCATCAATGTGATAACCTTGAAACATTGTGTTGTTAGAATAAACATCTGTTCCAAATGATGTACATACAGATTCAACACCTGGATATTGTTTAAAATTTTTTATTACTTCAGATAAAGGATGCCACCAGAAGCGAGATATACTATCGGCATCTTGCATTTTAACAGATTGATCATCTCTATAATTTACAGTTACTTTATATACATGTTCTTGGTCATATCCTTTTGGCTGAATTCTTGCAGAGAAAAGACCAAAAAGTACATCTACGCAAAACCATAATAAGACAAATACAATGATAAGTTCAGCAAACAGCCAACTGTTAGTACGACGTTGATTCCATATTTGTGTTAGTATATTTTTTATCATAACTTATTCTCCTCTTAAGGTGGAAATTATATTGCGACGTGTTGCCATCCAAACAGGAATGAAAACACTTATGAAGTTGAATAGAATAGCAATTCCAACTACCCAAAGAAATATTGTTGGCCTTAGTATCATTGATGTAGATATCTTGCAATCAGCATAATTCAGTAGAGATGTTTCTGAGAAGAGTAACCAACCTTTTACGATGAGTAACATTAAATATGATAAGATTACACCTAGTATAGAACCAATAAAAGTTAATATAAAATTTTCATTTATAAATCTCATAATCAGTTGCCAACGTCTAGCTCCATAACACCGTCTGATGGCTAGTTCGCTCATTTGATGATGCATCTGACTCGATACTAATCCGCTTATATTTATAGCTGGGACTACTAATAACATAAGTCCGATTAAGAATAATATAGCTGTGGTATTAACATGACCTTTGAAAAATTGGTATTTTGTAATTGGACACATATCTTTTAACTCAAATGTGTAATCATTGAGTGTTGCATTGTAGCGCTTAAGAGATATTTGTAATTGCTCATTTAATTCAGAGGTACTAACACCTGGAGCACATAGAGCCATAGCTGTTATATTTCCATATAAAGGGTCTGAGGCTTTTATTGTCGGATCAAATGGCATCCATAATTCAGAATATGCAAAATTGAAGAAAGAACTTACATTATCTACTACTCCGATAATTTTCATTGGTGTGAAATCACAGAAGAAGGTCTTTCCTATAGATTTTTCAGCACTACCATAGAATTTTCTTGCTATACGCTCATTTATTACCACAACGTTAGCCCTTGCTTGGAAGTCGCCTTTATTGAACGGTTTGCCTGCTAAAAACTTAAAGTTATACATTTGCCAGAACTCAGGATCTACATATTTGCAGAAATGACTTTCACCTTTATCCTTGTTAGTTCCACAATACAACATTGTACCCTTACGTTGGTAACTTATAATAGATGCACCTTTTACGTTATTGAATATCATTTTAGCCGTGCGATAACTCATTCCCGAATTTGCATTGCTATGATCTTTTTTCATATAAGAATATCCTTCACCCGAAAATACCATTTTGCTTCGATTATTTTCAGGTGTTATGTCTCCGATATGTATGTCATAGTTTATCACAACAAGCATTGCAAAAGCTATACTCACAGCAGTACCTAAGATAGACAATATGCTGAAGAACGGCTGTTGCCTGATCTGGTTTATTGCTTGCTTAATGATTGTCTTCATAAATTATTTTATTTTTATTCTATTGAATTTGGCGTCCGTCAAAGAATCTAACAGTCCTGCTTGTTAGTTTTGCTTGGTCTTCATTATGAGTCACCATAACTATAGTTCTGCCATCTTCTTTATTCAATTTGTGTAGTAGTTCCATAACTTCTGCACCCATCTTTGAGTCCAAATTACCTGTAGGCTCATCGGCTAATATTATATCAGGATTACCTATGATAGCACGTGCTATGGCTACACGCTGACACTGACCACCACTAAGTTGGGTCGGGAAGTGGCGCATGCGATGTGTTAATCCTACTTTCTCCAACACTTCTTCGGCTTTTTGTCTGCGTTCCTTGGCACTTACGTTGCGGTATAAAAGTGGCATTTCAACATTATCAAGTACATTGAGTGAATTGATAAGATGGAATGACTGAAATACAAAACCTAGTTTTTGATTGCGGAAGGCAGCAAGCGCTTTATCTTTCATGCCGTCTGTCTGTATACCTTCTATCTCGATAGATCCGCTTGTAGGTAAGTCTAGCAATCCCATTATGTTGAGTAGGGTAGACTTGCCACAACCTGATGGTCCCATTATGGAAAGGAACTCACCTTTTTCTACTTCGAGATTTACGTTCTCAAGAGCTACCGTTTCAATCTCGTCAGTACGGTAGATTTTGTTAATACCTTTTAATGTAATCATAATTGTTATTTTTATTATTTATATTTATTCTTCTTTCAGAGCATCTGCCGGCAGTGCTTTTGTTGCTCTTCTTACTGGTATATATGTTCCAAGTAATGATATGAATATCATAATTATATATGTTATGGCAGATACTACTGCAAACATCTTTACTGGATGGAAACTTAGATATGGATAATTTATATTCGAAGGATCTGTCTTAAAGAAATCTTGTATATAAGCTACATTCAGCATTAAGATGATTGAAATTATAAATGCTATTGTAACAATGATAAATGCTTCTGTAACAAACTGGGTTGTTATCCTATTTATGCTACATCCTATAGCTTTCATTACTCCAATCTCTCCACGTCGGTTATTACAGCGAATCCAGAATGTACCAACCATTCCAAGGAACACACAAATAAGAAAGAATCCGGACATCATTATTTGCAGTCTACACTGATTGTTGATACCGTCATTCTCCATAAAATCTTTTTTAATGTCTTTCATACTGATTAACGACAGATTAATGAAGTTCCCTACTTCAAATCTTGGAGCAATGTTATGTTTGAATTTTTCTTCAAATTTTATAGCATCTGTTCCTTCTTTTAGTCTAAAACAAATGATTGCATTTGTATATCCACAGTCTTTTAAAGTTTGATCACCTACAGTTAAGCCTGCAAATGGAGTAGTATGGGTTCTTGTGTTTACATCCTTGAAAACACCAGCGACTTTGAATGTTGTTGATTTGTCGTCATTAAAATACAGATTTCTGCCAATAACATTTGTTGTGCTAAAAATATCTTTAGCTAATTGTTCTGATATATATATAGCCTGCTTTGTTGATAACCTGTTATTGCATTGCATTGTCTTGCCGGTTATGGCATCTTTGAATTTGTATGTCTTCATTAGATCGCCTCCTGCTTCATGACACATTCCATATATTTGTGTAGAGTGGTGTGCTGTATCACAAGATATACTGTTGCCACTGTAATTTGTACTGTTGGGTACAGAAAACCAACCACTTGCAACTCCGTATGATTCTACTTCAGGGCATTGCTTGATAGCATTGACTGCACGCATAAAAATATCGTGGTTTATGGTGTCATTATCAGTCTTCGCATCGTAGTGTTCACTGCTCTTGTCGTACATACTAAACTGTGAACAATATAATCTGGAATCCTCATATCCCTCATTTACCATACCCGTACTTACAATACCAACTAGAGGATTGATAGATTTCCACAGGAAAAATCCTACTAGTATAAGCTCTATCATTATCCAAGCATTCTGTTTACGCTGATTCCAAATTGTTTTGAATATTATTTTTATCATGATGATTTATCTTTTTGTGTTAAGAGAATAAATGATATTATGTCTCAACGATAGAGAGGCTGGTATAACTGCTGATAAAAGATTTAATATCATGCAAATAACTATTGCGATGCCTATAATTATTGGATTGAATAGCATGTTGAATGTAATGTGAGTATTTGTTGCCCCTCCATTGCTAAAGATATTTAATATCCAGTCACTCGAAATTAAGACTACAAGATATGATAATACCAACCCTGCGACAGCACCAATCGCCGTAAGCGCAAGATTTTCACAAACTACCTGTAAAATGAGTGAGTTCTTTTTCGCTCCAAATGTCTTTCTAATTCCCATTTCGCATAGTCTATTTTCCATGCGGCTTGATATTAGTCCGCATAAATTTAAAGCAGGAACAAACAATAAGGCAAACATCATGATAAGAAAATCGGTAATTATCTCATTAATATTCGGACCCTCGTTAGTCCAGTACCTGAAAGTACTTTGCCAATACTCATCAGGTTGATTCATGATATTAATCTTGAAGTTCTTATTTGTGTTGTTTAAACGCTTAAAATACGACTGTATTTCATTTCTTACTTCATCCTTTGTGCTATTCTCATTTATGGTCATAAAACAAGAATAGCTTCCTAGTAGGTTATCCTTGTCATATGACTTCATTGCCTCCTTTGAGATTGTAGTCCATACTTCAGAATATGTTGCGCTCATTGCTGCCGAAACATCTTCTACAACTCCGCTTATTTTATATCTGTCTCCATTTATAGTTAGTTCTCTTCCTGCTACATTCGTAGATCCATAAACGGCCTTTGCTGTCGATTCACATATTACAGCACATTTATTATTAGCCTCTATGTTAGCTTCGGTATATGGTTTACCACTAATAAAGTTAAAAGTGAAGACTTTCCAAAAATCACCATTCGTAAGTGTCAAATCTACAGATATGTTGTCTTTGCCTTTTGGCATGTTTATGACATACCCTGAACCTGATTTTGTAAATCTTTCTTTAATAGCAATGTTTTTTACACCTTTTATCTTTCCAAGTACTTTGCTACATAGTGAGTAAGATAGATTTCCGCTACTATTAGAATCTTGATTATCTATTTTATCAATGGATTTGAATACCAAAGTGTTATTTCTGTTGTTTTCAGGATATATTGGAGCAAACTTTATGTAATATATGATGAATACAATCATGATTAATGCTACAGATAATCCTGTACCCATTATATATATAAAAGAGTATAATTTGTTTTGTTTAATCAGCGTCAATGCCTGACGAATATATATTTTTATCATATTATATGAATGTTAGTTCTTAAGCTTCAACTTATTCTTATCTTTGTAGTCATTCATGTCACTTACTACGACTTTGTCGCCAGGTTTTAATCCACTTAAAACTTCAACATAATCAAATCCAGCTTCGCCCAATTTAACCTTGCGTTTCACAATCTCACCATTGCTGTTGGCAACAAACAGACTATATGTGCCTGGACCAGTGTAATATGCACTGTTGGCTATTCTCATAACATCACTCTTAACGGAGTTGATAACATAGATATCAGTATTCAGACCAGAACGAAGAACACTGTTGTGATCATCTTTTAATTGGACAGTAAAGTTGATAACTCCATTCTTTGATAGGGGAGTTACACTACTTATGGTTCCATTAATAGTCTTACCGCCAATTTTGACAATAGCTTTTCCACCAACAGATATTTTATCACCATAAGAATCGGCAATTTCTCCTGTTATCTTGAAATGGCTTAGATCAGAAACTACAGCCACTTGTTCTCCTTGGGTTATTTGTGATCCTATCTGATTATTTATGTATGTCAAAATAGCTTTGCGTGGCGCACGTATCTTAGCATCTTCAAGCGTACGTTTTATTTCTCCGAGCGACTTTATAAACATATCCAAATCAAGTTTTTGAACTTTATATTCTGCAGCACTCGAAAGACGCTCGTTTATTAATTGCTTCTTTTGTTGTTCCAATTCTATGCGTGCAACATTATAGTTCATCTCTTTCTGGTGCACGTTGTCTCTCGTACTAGCACCGATACTGTCAAGATATCGTTCACTGTGCATTTCTACTTTCATTCTATTTAACTTCATTTGTGCTACACGAATCTGCATAGCCAAATCAGTAAGTTTTGTATTTTGGTCTACTTTTAATTGCTGTAATTTAGATATTCTCATTTGCTCATCATCCTGACCTTTCTTATAATCAGTTTCGGCTGATTGTAAATCAAGCTTTAGAATAGGTGTTCCTGCATCAACTGCGTCTCCACTCTTCTTATAGGTTTCTATAATTCTTGAATTTATTGGAGAGTTTATAATCTCTTCAAAGATAGGAACAACTTTTCCACTTGCGTTAACACTGACCTCAATAGTACCACGGTCTACGGTTGAGAAAGTCAAATCAGCACGGTTTACACTTTGTCCAAGCCATTTTTCTACACCGATGAAGCAAGTAAAAATGATAAGTACAATTGCTGCCGCACGAATGATTCTTTTCTTTCGGCGCTTTTTGATTTCTTCTTTTGGTATTTCTCTGTCCATAGTTTTATATTATTTACTGCCTATTTATAAGCAATGCCTGTGCCAAGAAGCTAATGTGCTGATTATTAGTGTGTTAACAAAAATGCATAGTGTCCGATAATGAACACTTCGTTCATTATCGGACACTAATAGCATCGCATAACTTGTGAAAGTTGACTTAATGGATAGTATTACATAATTTCCAAATCTTTTACCTGGGCAATTACTCTCTTGCAAACGAAAGATCTAGTAATATAAAATTTAATAATATACGTTTCCTTTGGTTTTGAGACACAATAAAAAAAACTTTTTTTGATTTTCTAATGCTGTTTCCTACATGATTTCACCAAACACATTGTTATACAACATGTTAGCTAATGTATATAAGTCCGTTCTTATACATTTTAGGGAGTGATTAGGCCCTAATCACTCTGTTGTCCTACATGCTTTACCGAGTGATTAGGGCCTTATTACTCAAAAGCGCACCGAAAAAGGTGATTTTATTCTTGTTACACTTCATGCATTTTGACCATAATAGGAGTTGATCATAAACATTCATAGTTGTATTTACTGAATCACGATACATTATTTTAAAGCCGATATTGATTATCATTATCGTTTTTGAAATTTCTTACGGAAAAGGTTTACATATCAAAATGTTTTATAAATCAGTTTGGTTTCCAAATTTCATTTACAAAGAGACATGAGATTTCTATATTCACAATCCCATAAAAGGCATTATGGTGATTTGCTTTACTGAAGAAAACATGTCCTAATGGTCCAACCTAAAAAACGACTTTTGTATTGCGATTGGAGCAAAATCCACCGTTTTTAGTACTAAAACGTGCTTATCATGTAGGAATCATGTAGGAAAGATGTAGGATAGAGCACTTATATACATGGTTTAAGTTGCTGATTAATAGATGTTTAAGCTAAAAATGTAGGTAATGTAGGTTATTTTTCTTTTTTTCTGGGTTTATTGCCAATTTATGGAGGATATTCTCCCCGAAATTGGCAAAGAACCTTTTTGGAATTAATACCTCTAAAAAGATTTTTATGAACAGATCTTTATTGATTAAAAAATACCCTTTGATTATTACAATCAAAGGGTACAATATTATAATTATGAAACCTAACCCGTATTAGAATTTAAATTTTTTAGGTAGAGCAGGCATTGCACCATTCTGAGTACATACGAAAGCACTCACGTTTACTGCCAGCTTATGAGCTTCTTCTACAGACTTTCCGCTAAGTATTGCTGCACAGAAACTTCCTGTAAACGAGTCGCCTGCACCAACTGTATCGGCAACCTCAACCTTTGGAGTTGGCTGATAAGACACCTTACCTGGAGTAAACACATAACTACCATTTACACCACAAGTTAGGACAAGTATATCAAGATTATATTTGCCTAGTATTAGGAAGCACTTATTTTCAATGTCTAGACCAGGATAGCCAAACATACGACCAATTATTACAAGTTCCTCATCATTGATTTTTAGCATGTTGCAACGTTTCAGTGAATCCTGAATAACCTCCTTTGTATAGAATTGCTGACGTAGATTGATATCAAAGATCTTTATACAATCAGTAGGTGTTACATCAAGAAATTTCTGGATAGTCTCACGGCTAACCACATTTCGTTGGGCTAATGAACCAAAACATACCGCACGAGTATTGCGAGCAATATTTTCAATAGACTTTGTGAAAGGAATATTATCCCAGGCTACATTCTCCTTAATATCATACGTTGGAACACCATCTGTATCAAGTTCCACCTGTACCGTACCTGTAGGATAAGGCACACGAGGCATCTCATACTTCAGATCTTTTTCCTCCAACTGTTTAATAGTTTCTTCTGCCAGAGCATCCTCACCCAAAGCACTCACTGCAACAGAATTTAAATCAAACTGACTAGCATGGAATGAAAAGTTGGCAGGAGCTCCCCCCAATTTCTTACCTTCTGGAAGTACATCCCACAGTGCTTCACCCAGACCGACAACATAGCGATTATCTTTTTCCATTTTATTGTTTTACGTTTTTAATATAAGTAAATAGATATATTACTCCTATAGCCATAATAGCAACAGCTCCTACTTGACCAACAGCATCACTGGCAAATCCCATAAGTAAAGGGAAGATGGTTCCCCCAAAAAGCCCCATGATCATTAGTCCTGAAACTTCATTCTTCTTATCAGGAACGCTCAAGAGAGCCTGTGAAAATATGATGGAAAATACGTTAGAGTTGCCATAACCTACTAGTGCAATAGCTACATATAGTTCTATCTTGCTGTCACCAATAAACATCCCAACCATTGAAAGTGCCATCATGGTGATAGATATCAGAAAGAAAGTTTTAGACTTAATCACACGCAGGAAATAACTTCCTGTTAAGCAACCTATAGTACGGAAAATAAAGTATAATGATGTAGCAAAGGCTGCATCATTTAGGGTCATTCCAACGCGCTCCATTAAAATTTTTGGAGCTGTAGTGTTGGTACCTACATCGATTCCTACATGGCATATAATACCAAGAAAGCTCAGTAACACGATTGGCTTGCCCAATAACTTAAGGCACTCTGAAAATGTAGAAGGCTTACCATCAATTTTTTCTTCCTTAATAGAAGTGACACCCAATAACAACGAGGCTAGCACACCGATGAACATATAGATAGGGAACAGCACTCGCCATCCAAGTCCAAACGACGGAATCGTTGCCATAGCACCCCACATAGCAATATAAGGAGCCATAAAGGACGCAATAGCTTTTACAAACTGTCCAAAAGTTAGAGTTGATGCTAGATGGCTACCACCAATCACTTCAGAAACCAATGGGTTCAGCGATGTCTGCATCAGTGCATTGCCAATTCCAAGCAATGAGAACGAGATGAGCATAATAGTGAAAGTCTCGCCAAAAATAGGAAGAAGCAAAGAAACTATAGTAACGATGAGTGACAACAAAACTGTTTTTTTTCTACCGATTTTATTCATCAGCATACCTGTTGGTACAGAGAAAATAAGGAACCAGAAGAACACCAGTGATGGAAAAATGTTAGCAGTGCTATCATTTAGTGCCAAATCCTCCTTCACATAGTTAGAGGCAATGCCCACTAAGTCGACAAATCCCATAGCGAAGAAGCACAGCATAACAGGGATAATTGTTAGTTTTATATTTTTACTCATAGGTGTATTTTTTGCTTTTTAGTTATTCGATTTACAAATATAGCACATTTCTATTTTACATTTTATAAATGGCATATTTTATTTTACCTTTTTTTACAATCTTATTGTAAGGAGTGATTGGAAATACGAGGTTAGTCATTGCCATTTTTCCCTCAGCATCAAATACTTCGATGCTACTGTTGTCAATGAATATTCTGAGTTGTTTAAGTTTGCCATAAACTGGGGCCGTAGTGGTTACCGGGAAAGCTTCACTAAAGTCAACCTTACCACTTTTTGTACGGTCCATAGAGAAGGTTCGTTTACTTTCGTTGTAAGTTAATACTACTTTCTCACCTTTATCGTTGGATAATGTGACAGATGAAGAACCTTTAATGTTAAGCACAAGTTCACATGCATTAGATAGTTTATTTTGCTTCTTACCACGCATGGCAATAAGTTCCTTTGATGGAATTACACCGCAATATGTCTGCCCTTCATATTCGAAAAGGTCAAGATCGCGAGGGACAGTGTTGGCTGAGCGATATTGTGTGGTAGGAGTCTGGGCTGCATACTGCCAATTGTTCATCCAAGCCATTGCAACATGGCGACCCTCAGGAGCATTGTCAAATGTTACGGTAGCATAGTGATCCTTTCCATAATCCATCCATTTTGTCACATCAGGGGCACTCTCACAGGTGAACTTATGACCATCAAAATCACCTACAAAGTATTGTGTTGCGCTACCACCGAAAGGACCTCCAGGATTGATATTACAGATTAACATCCACTTATCCTTATTTGTACCACGCACTTTTAACTTCATCAAATCTGGACACTCCCAAACGCCATTATGATCTCCGTAACCATGACCAAACGAACTCTCGAACTTCCAATCTTTTAAATTGTCAGAAGTGTAGATATTCATTTCCTGCCCAGCGGCAAGAATTAAGTTCCACTTCTTGATATCGTCATTCCAAAACATGTGAGGATCGCGAAAATCAGGAACGTTGCTAGTTATTACAGGATTGGCGGCATACTTAGTGAAAGTTTTTCCATTATCGGTTGAAAAAGCTAGACTCTGAGTTTGATTCTCACCTGCCGATGTGTACATAGCTACAATGGCACCCTTGCCAAAGCCAGCGGTATTATTCTTATCCACAACAGCGGAGCCACTGAATATGGTTCCAAGAGCATCTGGTTCAATGGCATCTCCCTCGTATTTCCAATGAACAAGATCTTTTGAACTAGAGTGTCCCCATGTCATATTTTCCCATAGGGACCCATAAGGGTTATGCTGGAAATAGAGATGCCATGTGCCATCCTTATAAAACATACCATTAGGATCATTCATCCACCCATAAGCTGGTGTATGGTGATATTCTGGACGGAATTTTTCGCGATTAGCTATATCGAATGTATCTGAATACTTCATCTGCTTCCAGCAAGCCCACTCTTTGATAGCTCCCTCGTTACGAATATTGCCATTGATATGGATATCTAGAATAAGCTCATGACCAGCATATTTACTCAAATCGAGAGGTACATAGTAATCTGCATATTCTGAAGCCAAACGCACATTGATTGTCTTCACTTGATTATTGTTAGCAAGAACCTTAATGTTGCTCATTTCGGCACGATCCTCAACAGGTAATAATAAGTAGCGATAATTCTTCGTATCTAAACGATAAAGTACGTGATTGCTAGAAAGGAACATGATTTTATCTTCTGCATGGACTGCCGATAAGACAGTCATGCTGAAGATAAATAATAGTAATCGTAAGCTCTTCATAAATTTTAATTCTCTGTTGTTTGTTATTAATATTGGCTTACTGTCAGATTTGAAATGGTGATATTCCCTCCGTAGTTGTTTATGCTCCAGCAGTTCTTAGGAATTCCATATATGCGCTGAGTATAGGAACAAACATCGTTGATATACATAGTAACAACACTGTTATCGTTGTAGATTGTAATATTGTAAACATTGTCGGCTGGTCGAGCAAACAAATAACCGTCAATCCCTTCGATAAAGCCTTTTCCGTCAGTACCTTCTTCCAAAAAGTTTACCTTACGGTTGTTCTCGTCTTCAGGATTTATAACCATTGTATAATACTTCTTTTCATCCGTTGAACGAACCAAAGATATACCGAACTTATCCAAATTGTTACTTGTCTTTACAGTGAAAGAAATTTTATTATGAGTACCCAAACGATTAAAAAGTGCATAAGCGCTATCGCCAGAAAGTGTATAGTTGCCGTTTGAACCATTAACACCTTTTTCAGCCATCACTGAAACAGTCTGTGGTTTGTTGTATTTAGCATCAATAGCATCAACCTTGCCCAATGTTAGAGTGCCATCACTATGTTGGATAATCTTGTGGCAAACGAGTGCGCCACTCCAATTAGGTTCCTTTTCTCCTACATTAATATTCTTATCCCAAACATTAACACCTGTACGGTATGGACACCAACCCCATAGATAACGGTCGGTACCGTTAGAGGCTGTCTTTCCTGCATATAAAGCACGGCTATCAAGCACACCTTCATGACCATCCTTTGGCCAGTTTGCACCAGGATCGCTAAAGCAAGCCTTCAAACCTTCAAAGCTCTTTGCCATCATATATTTCACTTTGCGACTCCATGTAGTCTGATAGGCCTCACTGTAAACAAAGTACCACCAGTCACCCATTTTGAAGACGTCAGGACATTCACACATACGATCCCAGATAGCATTGAATGAGCTATTAAACGTCCAGTTCTTCATATCAGTAGAAGTGAATTCTGCAAACTTTGGATCCCCCTTGCGTGTTGCAATAATCATGTGGTAGGTGCCATTATCCTCAAAGATCTGAGGGTCACGGAAATCCTGACTTGATAGATCAAAGTCTGCCCCCTTTAATGACCATGCATTATCGCGAGTCCATGTTTTGAAGTCGCTTGATGTAGCACGCATAACTACCTCTGTATTCTCGCAATTTGGGTTATGACCAGTGTAATAGATATAATACAAACCATCCAACTTGTTGTAGTAGCAACATCCTGTACCTAGTGCGGCATCCTGCTGATAGTCGCTAGTTCCTACAGACAGAGTTTCGCCCAATGACTGATAGTTTGCACCATCCTTGGTCGCAACTGTCCAGATAGGGTGATAGCAGAACAACTTATTGTTGTCAAAGTCCTGCAAATAAAGAATTTTGAAATCGTTAGCCTTCTCATCATAGAAAGGCATTGGATCACCAACGCGACCAAGAGATGGCTTGTAATAAGTTGAATAACCAGCTTCCTCTGTAGAATTGAAGAATTCAGTTGTTTCTGCCCAATTCTTTTCTGGATCACCTTTATATGTATCTTCGCTGCATGCAGTCACCGCTAAGGCTGACAGTGCAATTGTGAATAAATATATCATCTTTTTCATAATTTTGAATCTTTTAGAAATCTTACTTCATTAAGTAATTGAATGCATTACTAGTCATAATACCGACATTGTCGTGATAGTGAGATGTGTAAGCAGTTGGTGACCACCAGTCGAAGCATCCTGAACCAAAGCAGATGATGCCGCCTTTGCCAAATGTACCATTAGCTGAAGGAGCTTCCCATACAGAAATTGCACCGTCACCACCATGACCAAGAATACGACCACCAGTCAGATTAGTCCACTTGTTGTGTCCTACAGAATAGTCGCCACCTTCATTGTCATAGTCGCCCCACATACCCCACTGAGAGGTGCAGTTTGAAATGGTGTAGCCTGCATCGGTGGTCTTAATTCCACCATCCTTCAAAATCATGTTCTTCCACAATGGATGATTAGCATCCTCCATCAAGAATCCCCACTCATTACCTGCGCTGATCACATCACCGCCATCGTCGTTGGCACCCCAACAGTTGTTAGCACAACGCTTATCCTTAATTGCACCAAGTTCAGCTGCGAAGTTAACAGCAGCACGACTTAGAATGAATCCACCACCATTTTTATAGTAATCGGTAAGGATGTTAATAGCACCCATAGCAGTTGATGTTGCTGCACTTTCGAAGTCACCGATCGTCTCAGATGGCTGATTCTGCCAATGCCACCAGATGACCTTACATTTTGAAAGGTCTACATTGCCTGCCTTCAGTTCATCCCAACTGACAAACATTGAGTTTTCTATATTGGCTAACATCCATTTACAAGCTTCTTTCTCCTCAGGAACAAGTTCGTCCATAGTTGTAGCTTTAGCAGAACCAAGAAATATTGCTTCTGGGGCCGAAACGGTCTTTATAGTAGCTACGTATGTTGCCGTTGCTGTATTATCTGTGACCGTATATGTAATAGGTTCAGTGAAGTCGGTCTGGACGCCGCTGAGAGGACTTATATTTGCATCCTCACTGTAGATAATAGTAGGAATAGCTTTCTTAATATCTACTGTAGCTGGTAGAAATGCTGTTATAGTATGATCCTCCTCGTTAATACTAGCCTTGTAGGTGTCGTTGATGATAAACGATTTGATTTTAGCCTCATCGTTCTTCACATTAACAGTCCAGTCCAGATAGAGATCGCCTTTTGTTATGTGTATCACTTTTGCATTGGTGAAGTCTACAATATCGCCCAAAGCAATGTTTGACTTTGTTCCATCAGATATATTCAGACTGGTAATCTTCATGGCAGACTTATCTTTGAAGTCTACAGGAACCTTAACCTTAATAGTACGAGTTGCTGGATCAACATTGCCCTCATATTTATCGTTGAGTACAAGTGATTTTACAGCACAGTCGCCCGTGAGCTGTAAGTCGCTATAGTTGTCGTTGCTACAGGCTGCAAATAGTAAGATAGTAAGAAGGCAAAATGGTAAGCCCCCAATTGCAATCAATGCCCTTATATATATATTATTATTTTTCATAATTGTAATCTTTAAACTTTAAGTACTAATCTCAAAAAAAATTACCACTTCCCTATATTCTGCGTATAGTGCCCGTTAGAAGAAGAATACTGTGAATGTGGAATTGGCAGATACTCATTCTTATCGGCTGTAAACTCAGCTTCATTAAGGAATGTTACACGTTCTTTCTCCTTGGCGAAATAGTTATTAAGAACAGTTGCTGCTTCTCCCCAGCGAACGAGGTCAAAGAAACGCTCACTTTCCATAGCAAATTCCAAACGACGTTCCATCTTTACTATTTTGATGGCATCTTCCTTAGAATAGCTACCTGTGTAGTTCTTGCAGTAGAAGTGAACACCATACTTGTTTGGATAGTCTGCTATCATTTGTGTAGAACCAGCAGCACGAGTACGAATCTGGTTAACTAGTCTTATCGCTTCGGCAGAATTTCCTAATTGAGCCTCTGCTTCAGCACGCTCTAGTATTACGTCAGCGTAACGGAAAACGATGCGGTTCATAGAGCTAGCCCAGTAAGAACCATGAATGAGATATGTACCGATGAGAGCAGGATCAACATTCTGCTTTAAGGTTACATTGTAGCCATAAAGACCACCTGAACGACTCCATGCTGATGAATGATCCATAATGAATTTCTTATTGAACATATATGGAAGTCCTGTCATGCCAACAGTTAGAAACAAACGTGGATCGGCATTATCGGTCTTCATGTCATAGTTTTTGTCATTGAAAGTATCAATCATTGGAAGACCGTTAGCATCAGTTTCAAATGCATTTACAAGATTTTGTGAAGGCTTGTAGAAGTCGCAACCACCGTTGGTTACATCAGGAATGTTTGGCACGATAAGACCGTAGCTCCAATTGAGATTACCATATGTGGAACCGTCGTTGCGAGAGTATTGTATAGCCCATATAGACTCTATACCATTTTCATATTGATCTTCAGGACGGAAATTATTGTGGATATCACTCTCTAGACCATAGCCACCGGCTGTGTAGATAGCAGGATCGGTATATTCAAGCACCTTTTTCAGGTCGTCTTCATTAATTGACGTCACTTTGTTTGATGCAGGGTCATCTTGATGATATGCCTTGTATAGATAAACCTTTGCAAGAAAAGCAGCAGCTGCAGCCTTTGTTGGACGCCCTTTGTCAGTCTGAGTTACCGGCAAAACATTATAAGCCTCTTCAAGTTCCTTAGCTATGATAGCCCAACCTTGATCATTGGTATATTCTGTGTTGGAAATCTGATGGTACTCGTCATAGGTGAGATCTGATCGCATAACAAAGGGTATGTTTTTGTAGAGACGCTTAGCCAGAAAATGACCATAAGCGCGCAAAAATTTCATTTCAGCCAAACGCTCATTCTTTAAAGAGTAAGAATCATCTGCTGCCTCAAGAGTTCCAATTGCTGTATTCACACGTGAAATAGCATTATAGATACGCACCCACATATCGTTGATATTCCAATTGGTGGTTAATACACCCTTTTCAACTTCAAGCTGGTGGAAAACGTCACCATCATTAGTTGTTGATCCACCCTTATAGGCATCGTCCGAACGAACGTCATAGTTCCACATCGAGAAAGATGAGTTGATATCTTCTGCTGTTGTGAAGATCGCATACGCAGAAGTCACCATATTATCAATATACTCTGATTTTGTTACTTCTTTGTCTGACAGTGTTCCTTGCGGAACTTGGTCGTCAAGGAAAGCATTACAACTATTTAAAAATAAAAGGGATAAGGCAAAAGGTAAAACGAATGTCGCTTTCTTGACCTTTGTATATAAATTTCTTGATTCCATAATTGTGTTTTTTAAACTATTATTCAATATTTAGTCGTTTAAAAAGAAACGTTAAGACCGAATGTCAGATTAAGAGGAATAGGATAACCAAATAGTGCATTCTCTGGATCTACGCCAGTGAACTTGTGGCTCTTGATTGTGAGCAAGTTTTGCGCAGAGAAATACATACGTATCTTAGACATGCTAATCTTCTTTACTAGTGCATCAGGGAGGCTGTAGCCAATCTCAATGGTGCGAAGCTTAATAAAAGAACCATCTTCAACATAGTAAGAAGAAAAACGTTTTTCGTTATTGTTGTCGTATGTTGACAGAGCAGGGATTGTTGAACTTGAGTTAGTTGGTGTCCAGGCATCAAGAACGCGATCTCCTTTATTAAGGAATGGAACGTTAACACCTGCCCAGAGGTCCGTCTGCACCTTATAACCGCCATTGGTATCATCACCAGGACGTACGGTAGTGAGAACATCAACATTTTGAACACCCTGCCAGAACATTGTGAAGTCTAGATTTTTATATCGAAGATAGAAATTCAAACCATAGGTGAAGGCTGGTGTTGGATCATAAATCCATTTCTGATCATCGGTTGTGATAACGCCATCATTATTAAGATCCTTAAAGCGCATACGACCGACAGCTGCACCTTCTTGTTTAGCATGGTTGTCAACTTCTGCTTGATTCTTGAATATGCCATCATAAACATAACCAACATAAGAGTTCATGGGATGACCAACAACGCTGAATACACCACTACCACCAAATGTTCCTGCTGCAGCAATAGTCTCAGGAAGTTTGGTTACTTCGTTGCGGTTGGTACCAATATTGCCAGTGAAATCATAGTTGAATGCACCTACATTGCCACGATAACCTGCATTAAACTCAACTCCCTTGTTGAGCATCTCGCCAGCATTAATCCACATAGAGCTTCCTTCACCCATTATACCAATACCTGGCATATTTACAAGTATGTCAGAGGTCTTCTTGCGGTACCACTCAAAGCTACCATAGAG
This sequence comes from Prevotella herbatica, assembly GCF_017347605.1. Lineage (NCBI taxonomy): Bacteria > Pseudomonadati > Bacteroidota > Bacteroidia > Bacteroidales > Prevotellaceae > Prevotella > Prevotella herbatica. Next base: position 796,918 of record NZ_AP024484.1, on the reverse strand, counting down.
TGAGTTCTTGAAAAATCCAAAGTCAAAACCTAAGTTGGTCTGTGTCGTAGTTTCCCACTTAATGTTATCGTTACCAAGCTGATTGCGCTTGAAACCTGATCCCAACGGCTGTCCACCGTTAGTACCAGCTATATCATAAGATGTACCATAGCTCTGACCACCAAAGTTAGCTTCTCCATAGTTAGAAACATAAAGAGTGTAGCGAGCATAGTTGTTTATGTCTTGATTACCTGTTTGTCCCCAGCTAGCACGAAGCTTAAGGTCAGAAAGCCATGAATTTGAGGCTTGTTGCATGAATTTCTCCTGACTGATGCGCCAACCTAAGCTTAAAGATGGGAATGTGCCGTAACGATTGTTCTTGCCAAAGCGGCTTGAACCATCACGACGAACGGTAACACTTGCCATATATTTGTCAGCATAGTTATAGTTAATCTTTCCAAAGAAAGACGCTAGTGAGAAGCCATCACTTGAACCAAATGCCTGTTGATCGCCCACACCTGCGTCTGGCCACATATAATCTGGCGTGTTTACAGCAAAGCCATAACGCTTTCCGCCGAACCACATGTCGTCTTGACGATTAAGTTCAATACCAAGTAGTGCGTCTGCACGATGTTTGCCTATTTCAAGATTATAGGTTGCAACAGCATTCCACATCCAACTCATCCAGTGCTCTTGCTTAGCCTCAACAGCATTGTCTTTGTTACTCACATTACCGTTTGTGATAGGGTATGTAAAGAAACGTTGCTCCTTTTGAGCATAGTCGATACCTGCAGTAGTGCGTACAACAAAGTTCTTCGTGATATTGAAGTTCAAATGAACGTCACCAAACATACGCCAATACGTATATCTGTTGTCTTTATTTCGGTTAAGCACTTCAACAGGATTCTCGCGGTCAGCGAAACTACCTGTGAGATTAGCATATTCTCCTTTAGTATTATAAACAGGAAAAGTTGGATTATACTGAAGCACATTACCCAGAAAACCATTTGGTTCTGCAACCTCAGATGTACGGTTGATGGTAAGATTTTCACCAATAGTGAGGAAATTGCCTAATAGTTTATATTCTGTGTTTACGCGTCCTGAAATACGGTTGAAGTCTGTGTCCTTTATAACACCAAGGTTCTTGTAGTAACCAAGTGAAAAATAGCTAGATCCTTTATCATTACCGTTGCTAATGCTTACGTTATAGTTCTGAATAAGTCCAGTGCGTGTCGTTTCGTCCATCCAGTTGGTATCTGATGCAGGAATAGTTCCAGCGGCATCAAGATATTTCTGCATCGTCATGCCATTCAGTTGAGGATTACCATGCTCATCGTAACCCCAGTTAAAATGATAACCTACAGAGTTGTTATTTGGATCAAGACCATCGTTCACATTAGCCTGCCAGAAAGCCTGTCCCCACTGCTTTGCATTTAGCACCTTCATGCGGTTAGCATACATTGAAGCAGCAATACTAGCATCAAGGTTTACCTTAGCCTTGCCGTCTTTACCTTTTTTTGTTGTTATTATGATAACACCATTAGCTGCACGTGAACCATAGATAGAAGCTGATGCTGCATCCTTCAATACCTGTATGCTCTCAATATCATTGCCATTAAGTTCGTGCATACCCGATTTTGTTGGCACACCATCAATAATATAAAGAGGATCGTTGTTGTTTAGTGTACCATTACCACGAATACGTACGGTAGCAGCACCAGAAGGAGAACCATCGGCAGAAATATCCATACCAGGAACACGTCCCTGCATCGCCTTAATTGGGTTGTTTTCGTTTTGCTTGGCAAGGTCTTTCACATTTACGACAGAGACAGCGCCTGTAAGATCGGCCTTGCGCTGTGTTGTGTAACCTGTTACCACAACTTCATTTAGGTCGTTACTGGCTTCCTGTAGCGTAACTTTCATACCATCCAAAGCTGCAACTTCTTTAGTTTTATAACCAATGTAAGAGACGACTAGAGTTGCATTCTTTCCAACAGAAAGTTTGAAGTGACCATCCATGTCGGTAACCGAACCATTAGTCGTACCTTTTTCTATTACAGTGGCACCGATAACAGTTTCTCCAGCAGAATCAAATATCGTTCCACTCACATTAATCTTCTGTGCGCTTGCAGCAACACACACCATCATGAGAATAAGGCTCATGAGGATTTTTGACAGATTTCTCATTCGAAACGTTTTTAGTTAATAGATTATTTGCGAATTTATCTTCCGCAAATATACTCTAGCTTAGCAATAATCACTTTCTAAAATCGTTCGAAGGTTGCAACAATTGTTGCATGTAACAATTGTTGCCTTTTTAGTTTATTTTCTTACGTCGGTAGGATAAACATCATATTGCTTCTTAAAGCATGAAGAGAAATAGCTTGGAGTGCCAAACCCTACTTTATATGAGATTTCAGAAATTGTCATATCGCTGTTCAAAAGTAGAGAATACGCTTTCTGCAAACGAATTTTTCTCAATAGCTCTACAGGTGATAATCCTGTGAGAGCTTTAACCTTTCTATATAACTGAACACGGCTCATACCTAGTTCCTCGCCTAGATCATCCATCTTCAGATGTGCATCTGATATGTGCTTGTCAATAGCATCCTTCAGAGCATCCATGAAGCGACGATCAGGAGTGCTTTCTTGCTCAATATGTGCTTCTTGTGTTATAGTTTCAGTCTTTACTTCTTTCTCGCTAAACAACTTTCGCAGTTGTATTCGGCTTTGTAGAAGATTATTTATTCTCGATATTAGGAACTGAGCATTAAATGGTTTTATAATGTATGCATCTGCACCATGTTCAAAACCCTCTATCTGCTGAGACTCAGCACTTCGGGCAGTGAGCATTATTACAGGAATATGACTCGTGATACAGTCTTCCTTTATCTGCTTGCAGAATTGCAGACCATCCATCACTGGCATCATTACGTCGCTCACAATCAGGTCGGGCACGCTCTCGCGAGCAAGTTGTAATCCACTTTGACCATCAGAGGCCTCAATTACATAATAGCTTTGTGCCAGTAATGTACGCAGATATTTGCGCATGTCAGCATTATCATCAACAATGAGCAATGTTGACAATTCCTCACAGTCAGCTCTAAGTAATAAGTTTGTATGACCTTCTTGAATATCATCCCGATTTTGTTGTCCCCCCGAACTAGCCAGCTGTGCATTGTCGTCGGCAATGGCAGCATCCACTTCCTTGCGGAAATTGATTACGTTTGATACCAATCCATCCAATTGTGCCACATTACGATTCAATATATTCAGTAAGTCACGATCGGTACCCTTAATGTCGTTATTTTCCGAAAGAACCTTTAGGGGGCCTGTAATCAATGTGAGAGGAGTCTTCAACTGATGACTGGCATTGGTATAAAACAGTGTCTGCTCCTCGTTCAGTTCACGCATTTTATCACTTGCCTTGCGATATTTGTGGTTCGACCGCTTAATAGCCTTAATAGCCTTAATGATGAAAAACAGTGCTAGTAGCAGTAGAAAAATTGCTACAATGGAAATATATAGCACGCTGCGCTGCAGATTATAGAGTCCCAGATAATTCTCCAGTTTATTCTTAATGGTAACCAGATAGTTGTTCTGCTTGATAATCAAGTTGGTACTCATAATGATATCGTTCACATTTTGTGGCGTAACAACAAAACTCTGAATTGTCGTATTGCGCTCATAAGGCTTACAATCTAAAATATTCAATACCAGTTGAATAATCTCTTCGCCATGAGTCGGATATATATAGGTACCCGTAAGTACACCATTCTTCACTTGCTCTAGTCCACCATCTTTACCAGGCAGTCCATCAATTCCCAGAAACTTTATGTTTTTTTCCTTACCAAGTTCCTTTGCAGCTTTGAAAGCTCCTACTGCATCAATATCACTGTGGCAGAACACAACATCAACTTGCTTACCTGACTGTAGATATGTTTTCATCTGGCGATAGCAGTCTTCAGGAGTCCAATCGCTTTCTGTATTAAAATAATCAATGTTAGTTTGTTTCTTGATAACGCTGCAAAAGCCATCATGACGATCTTTAGCAGGAGACATCGTCATTGGACCTGTCATTTCCCAAACAATAGGTTTGCGTCCTTCAGGCTTTACATCTCCATCTCTAATCATGCTTAAGGTATAGTTGGCTAGTTTCCTACCTGCCTCAACATTATCACCACCTATGTATGCTGTGTAGTTATTACTTTTACTTTTACGATCGAATAGTACTACTGGAATATTTTTTTTCTTTGCCTTGGCAAGTGATGGCTCCAGTTGAGTATATTCGTAAGGAGATACTATCAATAAATCAACACCGGCATCAATAAGACTATCTATTTGTCTTACTTGCAACTTTGGGTCGTTATAGCAATTGACGATGTTTATTTTAGCCTCACTGTCATAGAGATGTTGAGCTGACAGCATTTCATTGTTTATCTTCTCTCGCCATTCACCACTAGAACATTGCGAAACGCCAATCTCATAGGATTTGTGTTTCGCTGTACATGCAGATAAAACTATTGTAGCAATAATTAAACTGTAAATGATATATTTTTTCATGAACTTCTGCGATTTAAGTCGGCCGATATTATTAATTGGGTTCAAAATTAGCAATTATTTTGAAAGTATCAATCTATTTTTGTAAAAAAGAAGCTTAAACTTCAAAAGCTTTTTATAATACATAACTATGGTACTTAACTTGTTCGAAGCAATTACTCTCTGTTGCTGAAATAACTCAACTTGGAAAAATCTACTTTGAAGGTAATATTTACCAAAGTTAATCGTTATTACAAACTTGTTTTTTGTTTATAATAAATACTTGTACTGCAATATTCAACCTATTTACAACGGTAGAAGGAATCCAGTAAAATGGGAAAAAGAATATCATAATTGTAAAGATTAGCGTGTCTTTTTATCAGTTATATAAAATAGCTATTACTTTATAGATAAAAACTATTATAAAAAGCTTGATAATCAAAATAATAATGTTTATCTTTGTCACAGAGCTTTGAGATAATACAGCTACGATGTGTAGCGTATATATAAGGTTTGAATCGTTTATATATCGCCGAACGATAAGTATATCAGTAATGATATTAATAATGGCGACTTTTTAATAATTAAAAAGAATTATAATTATGAAATGGAGTAAAGATTTTATGAGGGATCAGGATTTTGGACTTTTAGTTCTACGTTTGTCAACAGGGGGATTGTTGCTTTTCCATGGATTCTCTAAATTAATAAATGGTGTAGGACCTATCGGCGAAATGCTTACAGCAATGGGATTACCATCTTTTATCGCCTATGGAACACTACTTGTAGAACTTGTAGCAGCAATGTTTATTGTATTTGGTTTATGGACTCGTGCTGCAGCTGTAGCAGTGGCGTTTAACATGGTAATTGCAATACTTATGGTACACGTAAGTCAAATTTTTACACTATCACCTCAAGGTGGTTGGGCTATTGAGTTGCCAATGCTTTACCTTTTACCAGCTCTTGCACTGGCATTCATAGGGGGCGGACGTTATGCCATAACCCGTAATGATATCTTTTCATAATATCCTAAAGTGCATTCTATTACTTTACCATCGCTAAAGAAATTATGATTATTGCAAATGGTAAAAAGCGTGTAGCTCAATGAGTTACACGCTTTTTGTTGTTTAATTGTGGATTTAATTTTTCCTTCTTCTAAAACAACTAATTATCTGTCAATAATATTTATTGTGAAATTCTTTGAGGGCTATTATTTCTGTTTATTTATAAAAAGATAATAACATAATATGGAATGGTTATTTTTCATGGAAAGATTTGCTATAACGACCAATAATTATGATACTTCAATTGAGGCTATTTTGAAGAATTCTCGAACATCTTTAATTTTTTTCTCTCAACTAGGCCATAATTGGGAAATATTTATCTATATTTGTAATATATTAATAATTAATTCTATGAATCAGCAAGCAAAACTATCAAGAATAAGTCAGTTGTTTTCTCGTTTTACTGAACAGATTGAGATATTGAACTCTAATAGTGAGTTCAGTATGAATATTCATGTTGAAAACGTTTTGATAAAATTATTAAACTTAATTTATAATTGTGATTTTAAAAATGTAAATTACGAAGAAAATAAGATATATCCAAGCATAGATCTAAGAGACACTAAAAATAGGATTGCTATTCAAATAACATCTACGCCTACATTAGATAAGGTAAAACATACTTTATATGAGTTTATTAAAAATGATTTATATAATGATTTTGATAATTTATATATTTACATAATAACGAAAAAACAAAAAAAATATACTCAAAGTAAGATAGATGAAGTGCTAAAAGGTAAGTTTAATTTTCCTTCTAAAAATATAATAGATAAAACAGATTTATATAACGAACTTAATGCTCAGAATAATTTGGAAAAAATAGACAAGGTTTGTAAACTGTTGGAGAACCAGTTTTCTGATACAAAAACGGAAATGGATAAATGGGATAAATATAAAAAAGGTCTTTTAGAATATGATAAATATATAATGAATTTGTTTATGTATCTTGATATTAAAGGGTTTTCTCCAAAAATAAACAATACATTAGTAAAGATAAAAATTGATCAAGTTTATATACCACTAAAGCTCAAATTAAAGCCAGACTATTCAAACGCAAACCGAGAAGATAAATATAAAGAAAATTTAAACTTGGTTGATATAAAAACAGCCTTTTTAAAATACAATCAAATAGTTATTTTAGGAGATCCAGGATCTGGGAAATCAACACTATTGAAATATTTGGCATATGATATTTGTAATAAACGAGGTAAGAATCGTAAATATTACAATTATGTTCCAATATTTATTAAAGCAGCAGAATTTGCTAAGTATAATTCAGCTACAGGGAAAAATTTGTCTGAATATATAATTGACGGTTATAATAAAATATATGAGACATTATTTGTTGATTGCTTAGAAAATAATAAACTGGTGGTATTATTTGATGGCATTGATGAAGTAAATATAACTAACCAAAGGCACAATATTGTAGATAAAATCAATTCTTTTGTTGCTCAATACCCCAGTATTAAAATGATAGCATCATCAAGAATTGTTGGATATAATGAAACGTGTTTAAATAGTTGTTTCTATCATTTTGATGTGGAAAAGTTCGGTAAAGAGCAAATAAAATCATTTATAAAAAATTGGTATTTATCGATATCATCACATTCTGATAATAATACTCAGGTGGCTTTGAAAAATGCTAATGAACTTTTTAATTCCATTCGTAAAAATAACTCTGTTTTGAGACTGGCTAGTAATCCTTTATTAATAACTATTATAGCCTTAATATATTATCAAGGCAATGCATTACCAGAGAAAAGGGCTTCATTATATGAGATAGCAACCTCTACATTTTTAGAAAATTGGGTAAAACGACGAGCATTTCAGAAACATGACAATATAGATAGAGTTTCTCTTGTTGAAATTTTAGCACCAACTTCATTTTATATGCATGAAAATTATTCTACGGGGTTAATTCCCGAGAAAGAATTAAGATTGAAACTGATGGATGAATATAGAAAAATAGCGCCATACTTAAATCCTCATGATATAAAACAAGACATAAATGACATTCTTGAATTTTTGCGCGAAGACGCAGGCTTTTTGTTTGAAAAAGGATTTGATGATAATGGAGATTCGTTATTTGGGTTTGTTCATCAAACGTTTCAAGAATATTTTGCGGCTATTGAATTTAAAACCAAATGGAAAGAAGGATGTTTCAAAGAAAATCTTAATGAATATGTATTTAATTCTAATTGGATAGAAGTTATAAAACTATCTGCATCATTATTTAAAATAAATGACCCAAGCCGATTAGGCAGAGCTGATGCTACAAAATTTATTAAAGATATATTAGAGTTAAAGGACCCATATCCTGAAGCAAACAAAAGTTTGGAAGTAACGTGTCAAATACTTATTGATGATGTTGAGATCGATTTATCTGTATTCAAGGACTTGGTAGATAAAATCTTTGATAAACATTTATCAGAAAAGGGTAATATTATAGAAGAGAGATACATATTTGTTATGATAAATCTTTTGCATACAAAGTACTATCAATCATATTTATTTGAAAGAATTTCTGTAATAATCAAAGAAGACCCATTATCCAAATTATCTATCAATCTTCTTAGTATATTTGTTGCATCATCTGATATACCACAGATCAAAGAAGAGTTAATTGATATCTTAAAATCAAATAAAGATAATTTGAAAAAACAAATCTATGAATACAATACCATTATTCCTGTTGCAGAAATAGTGAAGACTAGTGAGTTTCGTGATGAAATAGTTAATTATATAAATTCTCCTCTTTATTTATCAATATATAATGGAAACTTGCCAATACAGTATGTTTGTTGCTTTGATGAAAATCTAAAAGATTGGTTATTATCTATAAGGTTAATTTCTAGCCAAGAAATGAAGAAAGATTTGATAAATTTTTATGTCTTTTCTTGGGGTATGGATGGTGTAGAAGCCATAAAAAAATACTATGATTTATTGAAAAAAGAATATCCTAATATTGACTTTTCCCGAATAAAAAAACATATTAGGAAACTTGATAAATTTGAATTTTATAAATTAGATGAATATCCATTTGTCACATTTAATAAGGTAGAAATATTTCGTAAAATTGATTCTAAATCAACTTTTGCTTTCATTAAAAATGAAAAAGTTCAATTATTTGAATATCCATTTAATTGTAAAGAGTTAAAACCTTACTTTGGAAAACATACTACATGTTTTGTGGATTTTTTATCATTGATTATTTGTGCAGATAATACTGAATCAAAAGAAATTATTATTGATAATTATGATAAACTTATTAACTTGATAAAATTTTATAAAACAATACATTGGCATAATAAAATCAAAATAAATAAAGCTTTTAATTATGCTTTGTCAATAATATTAATAACGGATATTGTCAATAGAGAGATCTTGTCATGGATAACAGTTCAACTCAATAAGCCATATGAATCTGTTAAAATTGATACATCTTTTAATAAGTGTGATTTTGAAGATAAAATCATGCAATCTTCATTAGAGGCATATGAAAAATTAGATATTTTAAACGCAGTAAGTCCACAAGATGACTATAAATATTTAATTTCCGCCGTAATTGAAGAACTCAAAAATGTAAAATCAGAATCCCAAAAAGCAAAAATAAGAAGTTTACTACATAAAATACTTTAAATCTCAAATTATATTAATCATGAGTTGTATTATAATCTACAATAATGCACAACAAAGGGCATCTTTTGTGGATACGATCTATTATATATATATACTTTAGTTGACATGATGTAATTGCTGATACGGAATAGTCTATAAAAGTCCCCCCCTTGGAAAAGGTATCCCTTATTCTAACTTCTTGATTTCTCAGCATACAACTCTTTCATGATGGCATTGCCCACCACATCCCGATAATGCGCTTTATCATAAAAATAATGGTAATTGCGAAATTTAGAGTGAATATTATCAGAAAAGTCCACGACATTTTTATCACCAAATATCTTTTTTAGTGTCGCAATATCTTTAGGATTCATCTGTTTGGCATTGAAAGTGGGACCGATAGCAATTTTTACATTCGTCCCATGGCGTTGGCAAATACTTCTTATTTGTATTAAGCAGGAGATACTTTCCGTCTTAATAATCGGAGCATAGGTGAATGCAGTATGATGTTCCTTAGGCCATGACTGATTTTCCCAATATTTCTCCCCATTTTTCTTTATTGCATCATCCTGACATAACACAGCATCATTTGTTATTGAATTTTGTATCCGTCCGTCGTTATTGATAATTCCGTTCATTGTTTTATCGTCATATTCATGGAAAATCCTATATCTAAGATACGGAATGAGAAACATTGGGGTACAGAATCCCTGGAAATAATCCATCTGATATTTTATTTCGCTCTGACCTGTTACCTCTGGAGGCATGGCATGCATGATGCCTGGTTGGGGATGGTTTTCTTCAAAGAATTGCTTATCCGCTACGATAAGCACATTTTTTATTTTCTGACCTTTTTCAGAATCAAGAGCCTGCATTTTAAGCAACAAATCGCCTGCTCCTTCGTTATTGCTAAACATGCGAAAGCCCTTACCACCTGTATATTTAGACCATTCCTTGATGTGGAAAGCTTTAGTACATGATGTACCCATAATAAACGAATCAAAGTGCATTGACTTCTCATTAGCTTTATATTTATTCCATGAAATAACGCCTTCGCTTAGGGCTACCTCTGGTGCATCATAATCTGTATATTTTCGGATTACCATAAACGGATCACTCATAATATAAAAGATCAATAGTGCTATGAAGGGCAATGGAATGAGTACGCACTTCAGATAGAATACATATATTTTATGTTTCATATAAATTAGAACTGAATATAAATAAAATCCTCAACACCGAAATTTCCATAAAAGAAAATAAGCACCACTAGAACGAAATATAGCGTCCAGCGTACGTATGCCTTTTTAGTTGTTGTCCATTTGATGATATCCTTATGCGAATTAATGTATTCCATTACGAACATTACCACTACGGCTATTCCAAAAGCTATCCACTGATTGTCATTCAGACCGAGGCGAAGCTCCTTTGCATCATTGACGTTGAAATTTAGCAGATGCTGATAAACATAGAATACATCCGACACATTGGACACACGGAAAAAGAGTAGCGACAAGGCAAAGAGCACATAGGTGCGGATAATCATTAGGGGACGATAGACACGATCTCCTACTTTCGCTCTGAAATGCTCATGCCCTGTCTTTGTTGCCGTTTCATAAATGATGACTAATCCCTGAAACAGTCCATAAAGTGCGAAAGTCCATCCGGCCCCGTGCCATACGCCAATGGTGACGAAGGTCACGAGCAGGGCAAAATAGATACCCCATTTTTTCCATCGTCTCGCCTCGGCTGAAACAGGCGTAAAAATATAATCACGGCACCAGAATGACAGCGACTGATGCCATCTGCGCCATAGTTCGCCTGTGGAAAGCGAAATGAACGGTCGATCGAAGTTGGGCGACAATCTAAAACCGAACATCGCACCTAATCCAAGTGCCATATTGGTGTATCCCGCAAAATCGGCATATAGCTGGATTGGATAAAGAAGCGTGGCCTGTAGCATCTGAGCGCTAGTGGCCAAATGTACATCATTGAGCACCATGTTCATCGACGGTGCTATGCGGTCGGCTATCACTAGCTTCATGAAAGCTCCCCATGCCACGAGTTTCAGTCCCGCTGTGACATTTTCGTAGTTGAATAAATGTTTTTCCTTGAGTTGCGGCAGCATGTCATAAGCCCGTTCTATTGGACCTGATAGGAATTTCATAAAGAGCAGCATGTACAGCATAAAGTCCATCAGGTCGTCCTCTGGTTCTTCCTCCCAGTTTATTTCTATCAGATATGATAATGCCTGAAAGGTATAGAACGATATTCCCAGCGGGAACAGTGGTGATGCATATCGTGCTGTGAGCCAAATGCCCACTAGTATGGCGATAGATATGGTGAATATCCATGCCCGCCACTTGCTTTCAATGTTTTTATGCAGGAGTTTTCCCGCTTCGAAAGTGAATAATGCGATGCCAATAGCATAAGCCAAATACACTATATGGTAATAGCCGATAAACACCACGCTGGCGGTAAGTAACATGAAGTGTTGCCACCGCCGGTTAGTCCTCGCATAGTATAGTGCGAAGACTACCACGATGAATATAGCGAATGGTATTGAGAGAAACTCCATTTGCTAACGTTTATTTACTTTTAGAAACTATTGCGTCGCATAGTGCGCCCACGTTCTTCAGTTTTATTATTTCCCTAAGCTTCAGTTTGATGTTGAATCTACTTTCTATCTCACTGATAATAGTCATGTTTGTTATCGAATCCCATCGGTCCACATCGTTGGCGGTCATTTGGTAATCGAGTTCAATGTCTTTTTCGTCAAGCACCTCGGCAAATATGCTGCTGAGTGCTTCAAGAGCTTCTTCTTTTGTCATCCTATTATTTCTTTTATTAGTTTTCTGTCTATTTTATTATTTGTATTCTGTGGAAACTTCTTCAGAAAATGTATCTCACGTGGAATCATGTATGGGGGTAATTTGGATTGAAGAAAGCTCTTCAATTCAAATCCACTATTACCTTCAGCTTGTTCTACTGCCATCTTTATTGTATTGCCTGAACCACGATCTGTGACCACGGCAACTACAGCCTTTTTTCCGTTATAATAGTTTCTTGCCACACATTCTATTTCGCTTAGTTCCACTCTGTAGCCATTTACTTTCACTTGCGAGTCTTTTCTTCCGTAATATTCTATGTCGCCTAAGGCATCGCAGGCACAGATATCGCCAGTGCGATAGTATCTTGTACCATCGTCAGCTACAAAAAAGGCCTCCTTGTTCTTTTTCTCATCGTTCCAGTATCCTTGTGTAAGTTGCGCTCCAGCAAGACAAAGTTCGCCTTTGGTACCAGTAGTACATGGAATCCCCTTATCATCTATTACCATGGTTTTAACTCCAGGCATGGCTTTGCCGATACACACATTACCGTTCGTCTGCTTATCGGCGCAGAAGACGCGCATACGATAAGCTGTGCAATAAATGGTGCACTCCGTAGGTCCATACAGGTTCCATACGCTCGCATTAGGCACACATTTATACCAAGCCTTGGCGTCATCAATATTTAGTGCTTCTCCGCAGAATAATGAATATCGCATCTCGGGAATGCTGATTTCCTCCATATATGGCCTTAGGCTATGTATCACCGATGGTACCATAAGAGCGGCAGTGAGATGATATTCATCAAGCAATGCAAACACAGCTTGATATTTTATTTCCTTAAAGCTTACGGTGTAAACACAGGCTCCTGCAAGGAGGGGTAAAAGATATGATTGTACTGAAAGGTCGAATGTAAGGTCGAACATCTGTAGACATCGATCTTCCGGTTTCAGTGTAATACCTAGTTTCCCCACCGAATCAACGAATGCCGCCACATTACCGCGACTTATAGGCACACCTTTTGGTCTTCCGGTGCTACCAGATGTAAACAGTATATAGGCTAAACCGTTGTCCGTTTGTTTTTGGGGAATAACAGTTCATTCTCATCGTTTAGCGTAGACGTTATAATAACGTCATTATTTCTGTACCTGGTACTCTTCGATGAGTCAAGAATTGTCGTTATTTCCACCTGAGCAATGATGTCCATGCATCTGTCGAGAGGTTGGTCCGGATGCAATGGAACGTAGCACTTTCCCTCCATCCATAGGGCCAGAATAGATGCGTAAGTATCCAGGTCATCGTTAGCCACCAAACCAATATTTTCTTCACTTACATTATGCAATACTTTTCTCACAGCCGCGATTCTTTTTTTCAAACGGGCATAGCTATAGTATTCTCCCTCTATGCAGAATGCATTTCTTTCGCCATACTTCTCTAATGAAAATTGAAGTGTGCTTATTATTAAACTATTAAACATGTTGTTATTTCTCTGCGAAAATCATTACAAAAGCCATGATGAGCATGGATGTATTGATTATCTTGTTCGTTTTTGTTATTATGTTAATTAGAATTATTTACTGAAGCTGATGCGTGGCATCAGTTAGAACATCGTTAACAGTATGACTCTAGCCAAAGCCGAATGACGGAACATCCCTATACGGATTTGATGGACCGAAGATATTTACCGATACATTTTTGATTCGGCTCTGGATAGAACCGTTCTTTTTTGCGAAAATTGGAATATCACTGATAAGAAACCGCACTATTGCTTCAAATAATTTCTTCATTTACATTTCTATTTTTTAGTAAGACAAAAATATATCGAAATACCCCCATCCATATATTGATATTTATTTTATCGGGTGCAAATATTTATTTATTTTCCTATATATGCAACGATGAAATGCTCGAAACGCAGAAAATCAATGCTCAACCGTAGGAAAAAATGCTTGAAGGATGTTGTTTATTTCCACTTGACTTCAGCCGAATGGTTACCTACATACTTTTGCTTATACTTGATGAGCATTATTGATTGGGTGGTATATGACAGCTTTCCGTTAACCTACCTGTTGTAGTTTATCGTTATTTTGTCGTCGATTTTGTAGAACGGTCAAAATAAATAATGTGGCAATAAAATTATTATGTTTCATAATTCAAATGTATTTGGCTTATTTATACGATAAATGTACGTATAGTATAATCCTTGCTTGATAGAATATACATTTTTTTTGCAAAGGAAACATTTCTACGGTTAATAGCAATATATAACTATTGATATATAAGTCAATAAAGTATGTAATTATTTTCTTGAAAAGATATTTAATCATCAGTACTTCTTTTTCTCCCACCAGAGCATTAAATTCTTTTATTTTGAGTACGAAGGTTGGAAAAAAAGCACTTTACCTTTTGATGGGAAAATAAAACTCCCTTTTTCTAAAATACTAGAGCCCAATACCGACGGACCTTCTACTGATATTGCTGGATAATTATAGAAAACGTTATTAGCAAATTCTAGTTTATCTATCGAAAATACCTTGGTTAAAATACTTTTATAGCATGAAAGGCTGCCAATATCCATTTCTTTTTTACGAACAAATTGTTTATTAAACATTATACCTTTCTTTGAACTTGTAATCTTATCTAAATCGTTTTCTCCAATTTTCAAATCTCCAGAATAACCTGTGTCAAAAATAACATCATGTAATTCAATTCCAGGGCTCAACTTTAAGTTTATGCTTGGTATCCCATAGTATGAGTCAAGATATTTTATTTTCAATGAAAAATTCAGCTCTGTGTCAAAAAAATGAGGGATATTTGTGATAATCATTTTCTTAGTTTGACCGTCAAGTTTTACTGAATAGCCCAAATTACGAATCCATACAAAGCCTAATATACCATCAAAGTCCTCACTTAACGACTTCGTAGCTTTGACTATTGGAGCATACAATTTTTCTTTTATATTATTAAATTCGAAATTAACTTCAGCAATATCTGAAGAAACTAATTCATTATTGAATCCTCGAGCAGAAGATTTGGCTACTACTTTTAATCCTTTTATTTTGTCTTCAAAGATGGCATTGTCATTACTACCTGTATCAAAAACCAAGTGTAAGTCATTGCCATTAACCTTAACTGGAATAACAATACGACCTTTAATGTAATTAAAAGACAGAGTATCAGCAAATAGTTTTTTTTCATTCTTTGCTATAGATTGCTGGAATGATGAACTTAACAATATAAGAATAATAATAATTTTCATAAATTATTAAATAATTAGTATCAAATGAAAAATATATAATTTAAGCAAAAGGGTAGACTCATTTACCACCTAAATATAGAATATAAACAACTAGAATCGCTTCGTACTAATGGATAGATTATTTTTTGTTTTACCAAAAGCATATTGCTGTTTGCCATAGTTTTTAATATTCAAATCCTTTTATAGACAGTCCTAGGTTAATAGGTATCTTTTTGACTTTGCTCGAATCGGGATCACGAACGTAACTTGTTTTTAAATAGGCAGGGAGATATATAGCTCCGTCGCTTTGTGTGTCTACTATTTCTATGCTTACGTAATATCCTTTATGATTAGTGAAAACTAGGGGCTCTTGAGGGGTTATTTCAAGAGTATGTTTTGCTTGTGATTCTTCCACAACAGAATAAATCGGCTTGTGCAATATATTAACTAAGCTGTCTTTATTGAAAATCTCATATACATTAACACTCAATGTACACTTACTATAAGTGCTTTTGTGTACAGGCAGATATATATTCTTAACGTGGAAATCATGCTTCGGTTTTACGGTAATCCCCATTTCTACGCCAATATTGTTCCTGCCTCTAAATACGACATCTCCGGGGAAAGGAAGTCCCTTGTGCTTTAAAGTCTTTTCTTTTATCTTCTTACCGACAACTGTAAAATCAGTAAGAGTGTATGCTGAAGGTTCCATAACTACATCCAAATGACTCTTGTCAGACATACCTTTTATATCAACAGTTTTAGATGAGTAAGCAACATGACTGAATACGAGTTTGGGCGAATTGTTATCAGGAACAACGACAGAGAAATTACCACGCGCATCTGTTATTGTTCTTATGTCCATGTCTTTAACTACAACGGTTACGTATTCTATATTCTGTCCATTTGCATTCTTTACAGTTCCTGTAAAATGTTTTGAAGTCTGGCATAATGCAGATAAAGATATTGTGATGCTTATTAATAATAAATAAACTCTTTTCATTTCTTTCATAAGATTTTTAGTGTTTAATTTTTGTTCTGATTATTAATCATTTTGCAACTGCAAAGATAATATATCATTTTAATATCTGTGCTATCCGTAAGTTATTTTTAGGTTAATATGTCTGTATTATATGTTATTTAAATATTCAAGCACGCTAGCGAATGTGTTATTAACTTTTCCAAAAACACTTTTGTCTGTTAGATACTTTTATAGTCAAGTCTTTAGTAGTTTGGCTTCATAAGACAAAAAATTATACCCGTTATTTCGTTGTGTTCAATAAAAAGCCTATGTTCATGAATTTATGAACATAGGCTTTTTGTTGAACATGGACGACAACTCATAAGCTTTTTGCGTATTGATGCATTTCTGCTCATGCATAACGCTACCTGCATTATTTATAGTCGTTTCAATTCGTCAGTAGATGCCGTTCCTTTATACTTGCTCTTCGACTCATTAAAGCGGTAGGTCACAGTAAGTTTAAATGTCCTCTTATCATTATCATTCCATTTATTACTAATAACCCCATTCGTGTCAATTTGCCATTTCTCACGACTCGTGTTGAATATGTTAGTAACACTTAAGTTCAATCGCAGTCGGTTATTTAAGAATGTTTTTACAAAGTATAGTTCGGCATAAGAGTTTGCATAGTAATACCTCACGCCGTTATCCGTATGTCCAGCTGTGGTATAGTCTATTTCACACCCTACATTAAAAGATGTAGAGAGTTTTAAAAGATTATCCATTTCAAAATACCAGTTAGGCTTGTTGTATCTTTGACCATTATATGACACAAATGGTTTCGTGAAATTCACTTGCAATTCAGGTTTCCATATTTTGAATAGTGTAGGAGAGTAGTTGGCAGAAAAGTTCATGTAGCGTCTATCCATATTGCGAGTTTGAAAGAAAGCAATAGAATCATTAGTCTCATAGTGATCATAAATGAATGAAATACCATCTTTTATTGTTGCATAGGTAGAAACAAACTGGAGGTCTTTCCATGCTAATGTTAGCGTAAGCATATTTGTTTTGCTAGGTTGCAACTCTGGATTTCCACCTTCGTATGAATACGGACTATTTATGGCTACAGCATTGCGTAGTTGAAAATAAGATGGTCGTTGCGTTGTATAACGGTAAGCCAGTGAAATATCTACATTACCAATATTATAGGCAATAGACCCCGATGGGAAAAAGCCACCATACGATTGACTGGCTTCTGGGGATTTTATAGCGTCAACATAGTAATTAAAGTTGGTATATTCGTATCTAAACCCTATATTTGCGCTCCAATGTTCATTCCATGATTTGTTATATTCTAAGAACCCTGCATAAAGTTGTTGGTTGGCTTTGTTTGTTGTTGAATGGAGATCGTTTTGCACGGTTGCGCCATCAACTACTTTGTAGTTATTATTGTTGTTCGTATATGAGGCTTCCATACCAGTCTTAACATTTCCGCCTAATAAGGGAGAAACAAAGATGAGTCTTCCTGCATATAGTTTGTTCTTTGCGTTGTTATGTGAACTGAGATTACTTTGCGAAATGTTGTAGTCTTGTTTATCATTGCTATTTCCATTAAGATAGTCCATATCAAGTTTCAAATAGGAATCATCATTGAACCCGTAGTCTAAATAAGCATTCACGTAGTGGCGCTTAGATGTTCGCTGTCTGTAGTCTTGAGATGAGGCACGATAGGTCACGATACCTAGATGTTGTCCTTCCAAGTCGTCAAAAGCATTGAAGTGATTACTTGGGGTGTCGGTGAATTGGTAACGTAATCCTACAGATGAGCGGCTATTCCATTGATAGTTAGTACCTAAAGTTGTTAACAGGGTAAGGTTTCGTCCTTTGAGTTTAAGTTTATCACTGTTTTCCCAATCTCCGTTATGACTATCCATCGTTTGGTTTGCACTTAACATATTTCTGTAGTATCTTGCAGATCCAAAAATATCCAAACCATTTTTTCTATAGTTTAATGTTCCACCAGCTTGGTGTGATAACACACGCTCTGCACTTAAATTTCCGTCTACAATACCACTTAATCCATCGCCCTTAGCTTTAATCGTAGATATTCGGATGACAGAATTTACTGTAGCATCGTATTCTGCGCCAGGGTTAATAATAACCTTCACATTCTTTATTTCAGAGGAATTAAGTTGCTTTAGTTCCGTATTATCGTATACCAATCGGTTATTGATATAAATAAGTGGTGTCCCTTTGCCCAAAACACCGTAAACATCGTTTTTCAATGTAACAAGTGGCAGGTGCTTTAGCACATCCGACGCATAGCCAATATCAGCTAGTGGACTTTTCTCAATGTTGACAGTTAATCCTTCAGCAGAACGAGTAATCAGATGCCCTTTTACAACGACTCCTTTCACCATCATTTGAGAAGGCTCCAATTTGGTAAGTCCCATATTTGGATTAGTAAATGTTCGCTTGATAGTCTTGTAGCCTACATAAGAGATACGAGCTATCACTTTCTGTGATTCGCACGGAATAACGAAATATCCATCCTCATTGCTTACTCCATTGCCTATAATGGTAGAGTCAGTTGGTGATAATAGTGTGATGTTTGCAAATTCTAGTGATTGTCCATGCTCATCAATGATTCGCCCTTTGTAGTGGAGTGCTGCCTTTTGAATGCACTCTACAAGCAGAATGTTTTCATCCATTGTTGTCATTTTGATAGGGTAGAATCCTATCATCTGTCTGATGGCATCAGGTATGGTTTTATTTTTAATGTCTGTAGTTACATGAAAGTCCTCCAATTCATTATAAATAAAATTGATGGCATAGTTATGTTGTTCACTATTCAACTGTTTGAGAATAGCTGATATCGGTGTGTTATTATAATGAAGATTTACACGTTGGGCAGAAAGATGAAGACTTAATGCGCATAATAAAATGATAATAGTCTTTCTCATGATCATTCCACAGTTATAGTGTTGTCTGAATAGATGATGTTGATGTGTTCAAAACCATTAAGTATCTTAAGACAATAATCTAGAGATTGCTTCTTGTCCCAATTAAAGAATAATCTAATTTTACCAGTATCTTCATTCTGATAAACAACCTTCACATTATAGAATGTTGCCATCTGATCTAGAACATCTTTCAGCTTAGCATTTTCAAATACCACAGGCTTCATGTCTACAGAGTCTTTCTTTATTTCCTTCTCAGTTTTTGCATAGTCCTGGCTATTCACCTGTTTTGTTATACTCGGTTTTATGGTCGGTTTATGACTTGGTGAAGTATGTAATATACCTAACTGAATGACTGCTGCCAGAGCTACGCCAGAAAGAAAAACAATGCCGATTATAGAGGCTGCAATTTTCATCCAGTTATGTTGGTGACGAAAATGTGTCTTTGAGAATTGTTGCCAAGCATCATCCACATTTACCTTTTGTGGATTTAGCTTTTTAATAGCTCGTTTAATTCTTGCAGCATCATGAATTGTTGCTTTCAATTCCTCATCAGCTAGAATTTCTTCAATCTGCTGATCTGAATATCTATCCGGATGTTCTTGGATATCAAAGAATACCTTCTTCTTTTCTTCTATCGTTTTATTAATCATAGTCTTGCTTATTTTAATTGTTTACGAATAAAGTCTATTGCCTGTGAAAGGTGATTGTAAACTGTGACTTTGCTAACTCCTTCTTGGTCTGCAATTTCTTGATACGACATTTCCTGGAGATAACGTAGTCTAAGAATCAATTTACGGATAGGAGGTTCGAGCCTATCAATAATCTGCATCAGGCGGTCGAGTAGCTCATTATCACTTTCCAGAAACATGTTGTCATTTTCATCCATAAGTAATTTCACTACCTTTTCTTTTGTCGTTTTGTGTGCAAGGATGTTCAGACATCTGTTTTTCACACTACGCATAAGGTAAAACTCTTCACTTTCTGGTAAAAGGACAAACTGTTCTGTAAGGATTTTAGCGAATACATCACTCACCACATCCTTACATTCGTCTTCATCATAGAGAATGCATCTGGCAAGATTGTACATCTTCTCATAATGTGTTCGGAATATTCTTTCTATGTCAGTTTTTTGCTTCATATACTAATAATACAGTTCTACAATATAAAAAACTAAGCAAGACATAAGTTTTTTTAGTAGTAACGTCATTATTCTTTAAAGTATCATTCGTTTTTATGATTACAAAGATAGCTATTATTTTTGTTTTCCTTTTATGAGGTTAAAAGATAATGAGAACATTAGATAGCTTGGAATATTATTATACCGTATTTCTGTCCTTCCTTGTGCATTTACTGAATATTTTGTTGACTTCATTTGGTGAAGCAAGTCAAATGTTTGAAGTTTTGCAATAATTCTGCCTTTGGTAAAAGGATGGGTTAGCTGGGCATTCAATAAGAAATCATTGGTATTCATTAAACTACTACCATAACCACGCCGACTGTACATCGTTGCATCTGTCGCTATTGTAAATTTGATGATAGGGATTGTGTACTGCAATTTGCCTCCATATTGGTAGTCATAGGCATTGATAGAAGTGAAATCTGTTCGGTCACTTCTAGAGAATCTGCCAGATACTTTACCCGTTAGCCCTGCAGAGAATGTTTCGTAGCGATAGTTTAATTTTGCATTCAATCCTGTTACAAGGGTTTTCACAAGACTAAGATTGGCAGTTGTGTTATTATATGCGATATCAAAATCAACATTGTGATCATACTTAATGGTGCCATCTATATCTAGACTGATTCGTTTTTTAAGGTCCAAGTATTTCTCTAATCCCATTTCCAAATTAGCTTGCCAATTAGGCTTTGAAACATTATCCATTCTGTAAGTATAGCTACCTGTTGTGGTGTCATAATTGACATGATTGCCCCATTCGTGAAGAATACAGCTTGCATGCGCCTTTACCCACCATGTAAGGTCTATGGAATCATTGCGAATATTCGTACTCATTTGTAAATCGTGAGTTATTCTGTTTCTTAGATTCGGATTATTTATGGCTAATGATAGAGGATTAATACTGTTTTTATATGGCATAAGAAGATCAAAAGAGGGCTGCTCTACGTTCATGCTATATCTGATCGTTTGTTTATTCTTTCCAAAGCGACTATACCACAAATTAGGGTTAAATAAAACTTTTGAGCGGTTAGCTATTGTGTCAAGTAAAGATTGATGATAATACATCTGTTCTTTCACCCAATCTACAGGAATCTTTAGGGAGAATATTGAGTTGTTAATGTTCTTAGTAACATTCAATGCTGCCTGCCATCTATGTTCTGTTGAATGATAATTGTAACTATTTGTACCAAGATGATCATCTAAGGAATCTTTGGCAAAGTAGTTTTGCGTTTTGTTATCCTGTCTATTGGTAAAAGAGAGAGACGGCCCGAATGACCAGCCTTTAGGTAGATGTATGTTATACCCCAATTCTGCAGAATATGAATAGTGATTGTTAGCATTGTCGTTAAAGTATTCCAGTTTTTTATATTTAGATAGATCTGCATAATATATACTCTGGTTGGTGCTGCTGTTGTTTGGCTTATTGGTATTATAAGTTCCGTTTAGATCCAAACTAAGGTAGTGTCTCCAAGGTAAGCGAAAACCAAAATTTACATGGAGTCTTGTATCGAACATTTTGTGATTGTTGTTCGAATAATAATTTTGAAGATTAATAAACCTGTTCTGAAAAAGAGAATCTATACTCTCTGAGTATCTCTTTTGGTTACTATAGTTAAGAAAAAATTCAGTATAGAAATTGATATTCCCTTCATGAGCGTAAACTTGGGCTAAAGATAAATCTATGTTTTTGTTTTGCGTGGTTGAAGTTGTGTTTTTTAGGATATTCCCTTCTGAGGAAAAAGATTCTTTGTGATCGATTTCTCGGATGTTATCATCATCCCATTTTGCTAATACGTCAAGATTTTCGCGTGTACGATATCCATTCGTATTCTTCTCAAGCGTAAATCCAGCTTGTTTTGTGGTCTTTACTCCCTTTGGGGATGATGCCGGATCCCAGCTTCCATCCATTCCTGGCTTGTGGTCTTCATTTGTATTGTTTGTATTGGCAAAAGTTGCAATATGAGTCTCGTCACCCATCATAAGACCAAAAATGCGAGCTTTCCATCTATCTTTAGTTCCGGCTCCTGCTTCTCCATTGACCAGAGAACTGTTCACGTATTTCTTTTTAAGGCGTACATCCATCACGTAGTCTTTCCTTCTTTCAATACCATTCTGTTCAGATAGTGGTCTTTCCTTATGGTAAACTTTGAGATCTTTAATAGTGAAGTAGGGTAGGTTTTCCATAATTACTTGATTCTTTCCTTTAAAGAAATCATTTCCATTTAATGTCAAGTAATCTATCTTTTCGCCATGAATGTAAATTTCTCCCCGATCATTGATTTTGGCTCCCGGAAGTTGTCTGACAAGCGCATCAAGCATAGAACCGTCAGGAAGATTGAAAGCTGAGGCGTCGTAAACGATAGTGTCACCCCGATAAGCGACTTGTATTCTAGTTGCTTTTACTGTAACCTCGTTAATATAATGAATTTTCTTCATACGATGGGTCGTGACATAATACTCGTCTTGTCCTTTTTGGGGTTTCATGTTAAATGAGAAATAGTTATCATCATAGCCTTGACAGGAGCATTTAATGATATATGTTTTTTCAACAGTTGGTACATGAAAGTAATATCTTGATAATATTTTTTCTAAGTGGCAGGTAGTTGTGTCAATAACCAGAGGGTCTTCAGACATCAGAGTAACTTTCGCTCGTACAGGAAGATTTTTGATAAAGGAATCAAATACATTCCCAAAAACGATAATAGTCTTCTGTTTGCTAATTTTCTGTTCATCTTGTTTTGAAGCAAACGCAGATACGGAACAGATTAATAACATTAATGTTAAGATATAAGTTTTTTTGCGGTTCATTTTTATAGATTATACCTCACAAAGGTAGTAAAATATTATTTAAAGATAAAAGTAAACTACTTTTTTTATAATATATAAAATTCTTTTTGCCTAAATTTAAGTTAGAGTTGTAATTTTTAGAGTAAAGCAGTTTATCAATCTCTTATCGTTTATGATTTCATATTTATTATAGACTGTCTTGTCATGAAAAACAACGAGAAAATTATAATCGTGATTAAAATAGTTCACAGAGATATCTTGGTCAAATATCAATCTGGATTAATGACGCGTCATCTTCAGGATTGATAATTCTCTCCTTAATTTCGTTTATGTTATTATCGCTTAACATTGATCCTGCTATATTGTAGAGTCCATCGGTACAGAAGAATATGGTATCATTACGAGATAGACTCTCTTTTTTAACTGGGATATCTTCACGAAGTCCTGTACCTTTAATGCTTCTGGTAACTCTTTTCTGATCATAATTTATATTTAATATGTGGTCAGTGGTTAATACTGATAGTGTATTATGATTCTTTAAATAGATACGCACATTTCCTTGCCATGTATAAAATATCTGGTAATCAGAAACAATGGCTATTGCAATGGTTGTGCCCATTCTACATTTATATTTTGCTAGTCCTTTTGTTGCAATAGCATTATCTGCCACCTTTAGAGCCTCTTTCAATATTATTGTTTCTGAGTGAAAATCTTTATAATTGTTGATAATGTACTCTACAGCAGCTTTACCTGCAATCTGTGCAGCAACATCTCCATGAGATAGTCCTCCCATTCCGTCAGCTAGAACAATAACATAACCATTAATGCCCATATTACGCCACACAAAGAAATCTTCATTAATAGGTGTACTTCCGATAGAAAAACTATTTATTTTCATTTTTTGTCTTTATTTCTTGGTTTAGAATATTGTATATATTTGACCAGATGTTTATGATGATATCATAGGCTTCCTTTTTGTCTTCGCCATACAGTCTGATGAAGTTAGTGATAAGGTGACTTTCATTTCCTTTGGAAAGTTCTGCATTAATCATGCTGGCATAATAAATAAGATGCTTATTGCTTAATATATTTTTTATGTCACTAGCTAACCATTGGGCTCCCCATATCATTTCATTATCATGGTTGATATAATCAACCGCATCGGGTGGAGTGATGTTTTGCTCATTGATATATGCGTCGTGATATTTACTAAGGATTAAAAACATGTCATCGGCATCTTTGGAATTATATTCTGCTGTATGTCTATCATTCCAAGCATCAAGTTTAATTAAAAATTGCCCAGCCAGCGTAGCAATGTTTATGTTAAACAATTTATTGATAGTTATAGGCATGCTCTTATTCATAACTTCAGTAAAACACTTCACAGACATTGCTTTTTCGTCTTCAGGTGGCCATAACAAAGTCTCGTCTTCTCCGGCAATATCTCCAAAGGGAACAACATCTACCTCGTAATCATTATCATGTGTTTCCCCTTCATAATAGAATTTCTGATTCGCAGGATCTTTTCGGAAATAATTCTTTTGGAGAATCTTGCTAAGATTTTCGAATTGTGACCAGTCGGATAAGGCAATTGCCACATCAAGATCTTTAGTTTTACGTTTTGATGGATACTCGTCAAGTAACTTCATCATAAGATCTCTGGCCGTAGCCCCTACTACATAGAGCTTAAGTCCCAAGCCTGTAACGCAATCGCTAATAGCTTTGAGTGTATCATATAGTGCATCATTCTCCAGTTCCTTTTTACTTATACTACTTTTCATTATTTATGATTCTTTTAGCTGCTTCAAGGCAACGACTATCTGTCGTTCCCATTAAATCTGCATAGGTTAATATCCTTGGGACTATATTATTTTCAGTTTCGCCAGACCAGAACTTTTTGTAAACAAGAATGTCACCATCAGGAGAAGGTGCCATTTGACCTGTTTTTATCATGTCAACACTATCTCCATCGGTATAGATGGTTAGTATTTCTGGAACTAGATATCCATCTGTAAGATAAGCACCACTTTCACCGCCCCAATAAGAATTCTTTGGTAATTTTATTTTCTTCCAATTTAATCTAAGTTTAGGATTCCTAAGTCTCATCTTCTTCAAGAACAATTTTGGCTTTAATGATTGGTTATATGCCAATTGCCATTCATCAAGTAATTTTTTCCAATTCATGAGAACTCTTCCCTTAGGAGTTTTTATAATATGATGTCGTCGCTTCATTTCCTCAATGACATTTTTTATAGTTCCAAGAGAGTAGCCTGTTTCTTCTGCAATTTTTCTATATGTTTTTCCTACATTTGCCTTATCAAGTAAGAAATAGAAAATAAGTTTTATCGCAGATTCGCTGAAGACCTTTGTCTCAGTCTCTTTGGGTTTATCCAGTTTTTGGCCTGTAATGTGTATATATAATGGTGGTATGTTAATATAGCAATTGCCTGCATGGTCCAAAACATTAAAGCCAGCATCCACAACTTTCATCATATGTTGCGGAGATATATAGCCAGCTATTAATAGTACGGGGTCGGATCCATTCTCTCTTATTTTTTGCAAATGGAAAATTACTCGATTAAAGTTAGCCATGGTTACAAAGTTCTTAACTTCGCCAGACATTTTAATGTCACCAATATTGATATCCACATCATGCTTCCCCTCTCTGGAAAGTTTCACGGTGATGTCATCTCGTCGCATTAAACTTTTCAAATTCGCAGCGGCTTCTAAAGATAATTCTCTTTCATTTACCATATCTGTTCATTATTTAATATCTGTTCATGAATTTATGAACATCGCAAAGATAGTGAACGCTTTTGTAATAACCAAATATTTTGTTCAGAAAATAGCTTTTGTTCATGAATTTATGAACAATGCTTGAAAATTGAACAACATAGACTCATTAATTTTTTGTATATAGCAAATCATCTTTTAATCTTAATAAATAAAGTAATTATTAAATTGTGTTTCATTACGAAATATATTTGTTAAAATCAACTCTATTTCGGGTGTTTTAGTAATGAAAAACTTGATGTGAAACTTATTTAGGCATATCTTTGCTCATGTAAAACAAAACGAACCGCCATGAAGCAGAAAAGCAATACACTTACAAAAGCTGAGTTTGATGTGATGTCTACTCTTTGGGATATCAATCATTCCGCAACAGTTCACGATATTCTTGAACATTTCGCAGAACCGAAACCTGCCTATACCACAGTGGCTACTTATATGAAGTTACTCCTAGAAAAAGGATATGTGGATTATTTCAAGGTGAAAGGCGAAGGTAAAACGAAGATATATCAGGCTAAAGTGACACGCGCTGAGTATACCCGACAAGCCATGGCTGGTGTGAAGAAAGATTTCTTTGGTGGTTCATTGCGATCCTTGTTGAATTTCTTTGTGAAGGAGGAAAATCTGTCTGACGAAGAGATTGCAGATTTGCTGAGTACCATTAATAATGAGCAAGCATCAGTTTCTATTGAGGAGGAGAAAACGCTATGAATGATATATTTATTTATTCAGTGAAGTCGTCCTTGGTATTAACAATGCTCTACTTGCCTTATATGCTGATGCTTCGCAAGGAAAGTTTCTTCCGTATGAACCGTATAATCCTGCTAAGTATTCTCTTTTTCTCGCTCGTTCTGCCAGCATGCAACTTTTCTGCATTGGCAATTGTCAATGAGCCTGTGGCTGAAGCAACAAAACAAGTCTATGTCCAATTTGACACAGTGGAAGTAGTCTCAAATAGTTCTGCTTCGATGACATCGCAAAGTCAATTAGAATCCTTCGATTGGAGCATGTTGCTGCACAGCATCTTGATTCTTGGAATGGTAGTAACGGCGCTTGTACGCTTGCTTCAGATGACGCGTATGCATACCATGATGAGGCTGGGTTGCCTGTGGAGTAAGAAGGAAGAAGGTTGTACCATTTATTGTCATGCCGGTGATATCTCACCTTTCAGTTGGATGAAGAGTATTGTGATCAATGAGAATGATTACAATGAGAATGGTCATCAGATAATCCTTCACGAGAAGGGGCATATCCTCTGCCATCATTCGTTTGACATTCTGTTACTCACCCTTGTGCAAACGTTGCAATGGTGGAACCCTTTGGTCTATATCCTCGGCAATAGTCTTCGTGATGTGCATGAATATGAAGCAGACAACTATGTGCTTACCGCTGGGGTGAATGCACAGGAGTATCAGATATTATTGATTTGTAAAGCTTTGGGGACTAGAACCTATGCCTTTGCAAATAATTTCAAACATAGTTTAGTTAAAAACAGAATTACCATGATGATGAAGAAAAATACAAATAAGTGGGCATACGGAAAGACATTATATCTCATTCCACTCGTAGCACTTGCACTTTGTGCTTTTGCAAGTCCTAAAACAGAAGTGAACAATGCCTCTCAAAATGTCAAAGTAAAGCAGGTAAAGAAAACAACAATTGAGACTGTTGAAATTATTCCTCAGATTAAAGGTGATAAGGTGTATACTGACGCTGAGTTTCAGGCAATGATGAATAAGCAGTATGCCGAATGCGAGAAGCATTTTGGCTCTAATACTTTATCTAACAAGATGATTCTAGTTGACAAGAATGAGAAATATAGTACTACCTATGAAAAGAAGAATGGCTGGTGGGTGAAAATATCCAAAAAGCCATTCTCATCCACCTCATATAGCACTCACTACAAAAAGGTTAATGGTAAGCTGGTAGAAGCATCCCAAAAGGCAGTCACACCTCAATTGATAAAGAAGTAAATCAATTCTATTATTATCATAAACTTCAACTCACCTATTTAGCCCCAAGTTGATATAGATGAAAAAGGCGTATCCTTGAATGATGTGCCGAATGCTATATTATGATGAATAATCTTTTGAAGCTGAAAAGCTGACAAACATAACTATTTAAAAATAGGGTGCAACTACTATAATAGATCTTTCGAGCTTAGATTTTCTGATAGACAAATTGAATTTTGAACATTTCTGCTGTTTCCCCTGCGTTTTTGTGTTTTTTTAGCTACGAAGCTACGGCTTCTCTTGCAAAGCCTATAAACAGAGGGCTTGGCGATATGTAGCTATGTCAATTTAGCTACGGTAAGCTACGTTCTAGCTACGTCATCAATTTTTGTTTGTATAATGTACGTGCAGGCACGCGCACACTTAGGGTTTTGCAAAATACAAGTGTCGAAGTGTCAACTTAATGAATATCAGTATTTTATCGACGAATCAGATGTCGTAAAGTGACGGTGAACTGGCGGTGAAATATCAAGCTTTTCATGCATTTCTATATAGAAACGCAACTGATTCCATATAGAAACGCAAACGTTTCTTCGATGTTTTATCTTCTATTACTTCGTAAAACGCAAGGCGATTTGACGTAAAACGGAATGCAAAACATCGCAAAACGCATCCCAATTCTTCGTAAAACACAATTCTTAATGATGAAAAATATCCCCCATATTTTACCGACGAATAACCGACACTTACTGCCACTTAAAAAGTATTCTAATATATTGATGCTCAAAGAATAGACACTTCGACACTTATTTTTACGAAAAACTCTGAGTGCGCGCGTATGCACACGTACATGTATTGCGGCGTGTAGACTTAAATAGATAAGACTTTGGCTAACAGACTAACCTAAATCTGATTGCATGGGCAAAAATTTTGCAGTATCTTTGCCGAGAATTCAGCGGAATTCGGCAGAACTTTAAAACAAGCTTGATAATTCTGCTCTTGTTTGTATATTCCTTATGTTCCCAAAATGCAGACAACAGTTCTTTGAAAAATTTACTTATAAAATCCATTCCATCGTTAAAACGACACAGATCGCCGTAGCTAAAACGTAGCTTACCGTAGCTAAATTCAACAAACCTGATATCGTGAATCCCTCTGTTTATAGGCTTTGCAAGAGAAGCCGTAGCTTCGTAGCTAAAACAAACAAAAAATATAGGGGGCTCCAAGATATTTTAGAACAATAAACTGCTTTTTATACATACTTTGTAAATCAAAGCACGAGACTTTTTTCACAGAAAAGTTCCTTTCATATATAAAAAATATTAATAGTAGTTCATCTATGCTACAAAGAACAGAATATTATATCTATATTTGCAAAGTGAGTAAATTAGCCAAGCAGAATGAAAATTAATAGATTTCGTTTTCTTGAAACATTGATTGTAAGCAACGGATAAGTGCTGTAAAAGACCAGATATCTTTTGTAAAATGCAGTGTTGAAAAGTGAACTAAATTACTCATTCTGATTTGTCTATAACAAAGTAATAACATTAAAATATAAGATTATGCCATTTGTACGAATAAGTTTGCCGAAAGCGTTTTCACAAGAAACAAAGGATAATATATCTAAGTCTGTCCACCATTCTTTAATGCAAGAATTTAATATTCCTGAAAATGATTATTTCCACATTATAGAAGAACTAGGGCCGCAACAAATTAAATATCCGGAGACATATCTAGGTATAAACCATACTGCTGATATTGTATATATTCAAATCATTGCAGGACAGGGGCGTACATTAGATCAAAAACGAGCTTTATATAAAGAAATCGCTAATCAAATAGCTAGTTCTACGACCGTAACCAAAAACAATATCATCATCGTCTTACTAGAAAATGATGGTAGCCAGAATTGGTCGTTTGGAGACGGAATGATACAAAAACCAACGCATTTAAAATTATGATCACATGTAGTTGTGTTGAACTGTTGTGAAAAACGTTAAGAGGAGCAATAGAGCTTAGAAAACATTTTCGTATACTACAACACAGCGTATTTATCCATATTGTACTTAGTACTTAAAATTTGCTCGTCTATATATATGTCAATTAGTTATTATTCGTAAAACGATCTGTGTCATTGGCATTTCTGTTAATCTTTATAGACTTAGCATTGTGATTCAACGTATACGACAGGGTAAGCATTACATTCTGTGTAGATGCCCATACATAATTAGCTACCGACTTATCGCCATAGAATATCTTAGAACTTTCACGTTCCTGATTAAAGATGTCATCTGCCGTAACAGAAAGCACCAAAGACTTATCTTTCAATAATTTATATTGCATTCCCAGATTCATTGAGCAGCAGCCCTTACTCATCGTCTGAAGACGTCTTGTCGTTGTCTCATAATATGGATTCAGATAGAAGCCGAATCGGGACGTAATCTCATAACCGACATAGAGATTTCCATTTGAATGCCAGGCCTTCCTACCATAAAGATAAGACGGGTCGATTCCATCCTTGAAATTATAAAATTTATTATATCTTCCACTAAGATTCAGAGAACCACGAATCTTATTGTTCATAAAAGCAAACGGTACTGACAAACTGCCGATATATGAAATAAAGTCCGATATATTATCATTAGTCGAGAATCTTACATCATGCTCATTTATGCCATAATAAGTTCCCCAATAATCCTTTATCCACATGACAGATGCATTCAGACTGACATAATGAAACAACAGATTTTCCCAACTGAGCTTATACTTCTTACATGGCATCAACGCTATATTTCCTTGACTATATTGCTTATCGCTGACGATAGTTTTTCCTGGCAAAAGATCATAGAATCCCGGACGAATATTCTCTGAAGAAAATTTAAGAGAAGTATCATAATTATTTTGAACCTTCCAGTTGAATACCAAAGATGGTGCAAAATTACCATATGTTTCGGAACCCTTATCACCATCATTTAGATATTTATAATAGGTGTGCTCATATCTGGCACCGATATACAATGAAGCCTTTGGCATAAATTTCCATTGCAAAGAAGTATAGAAACTATTCAGGTTCTCTGTGATATCATAGTTTGAAAAAAGCGAAATATCTTCCCTATAATCTTCCTTTAACCTTGAAAGATATACCTGCGTACCGACTTTGAATTCCAATGTTGGAATCTTATACATATATTGTCCTTCCAGAATATGCTGATGCCCATTGATTTTCTTTCCCGTGAATCCTGCCTGATTCAAATTATTACAGAAATTCTCTGAAAAATCATCCTTTCCGCTCAATAATCCATAAGCCAACTTAAACTGATTTCTTAATGAATCACTGCTATCATACTCTATATTAAAAGACAGCAGGTCTGGCACATCTTTATTGCTTCTGTTTACCAGTTTCTCTACAATACCGGATGCTGCATATTCTTCATTTTTCTTATTTTTAGCATCATCTCTATAATATGAACAATAGATATTGATGGAACCATTTATGGGCTTTGGAGTCCAAGTAAAATTCATAATACCGAAATAAGCAAACTTCTTTAGTCTATTATCACTAGAAAGTTTACTTCCATCATAGTCATTTTCCTCAGATTTATTATAGTAAGAACGGTTGTTGAGACCAAAAGAAACATTACCTGATAGATTGCCATACTTAAGTAAAGCATCCGTATAATTGCCGTACTTAAACGAGCTTTTTCTGAATAGCTTGCCATACGTAGAATTTGTGAGCTGATAACCATCAAGAGCCTTTTTCTTTGACTCTATACTGATTGTTACTTCCTCAGATCCTAGTTTATTTTCTGCTAATTGATTTGTATTGATAGCTATCGTCTCTGTGTTTGTTGCTGGCACTGTTGACAGATAAGTTATAAGCTGAGAAATTGGAAGATGTTGCTTTACACCATTAATTACAACTACAGGACTTGCTCCATTTACCATAATGCTATTATCCGTAGCAACAACACCTGGCATTCTCTTTAGTACATCTATTAACTTGTCCGCACTATTATTTGACAGATTTTCCACACGTGCTTTCAATACGCCATCGTTATAGGTATAAGTAGGACGATGAGAAGTAACGACAACATTTCCAAGTACATAACTTTCCTCTTTAAGACGCATTACGCCTAGATCTTTCGTTGACTTAGGAAATACAACCTTCTGGGCAGTATATCCCAAACAACTAACCTGTAAAACTAAGGAGTCCTTTTTCGTAGGAGGATAATTAACGTTGTATGCACCATCTGAATTAGTATAACCAGTAGTCAATAAGGTGTTCGTATCATTTACATCATATAAGGCCAATGTCGCTAACGCTATAGGTTTTCCTTTTACATCAAGTACAATACCACTAACAGACTGTGCATCAACAGATATAGCATGTAATACTAAAACTATAAAGAAACAATAAACTATTATCTTTTTCATTTAAAAAAATTAATTCAATTATTACGTTCCGTTAAAACGAAACGATTTTAATTTACTCATAAATATATGATGATTCAGATAGTATTAATATCCTATCGTATATTTTTTAGTGGTTATTCGACTAGACTTATAAAAAGTCAGGTTTATATTAAACTAAAACAAATTGATGTTATTATATTTCAATTTAAAACCGATTGCAAAAGTATAAAAAAAATATGAAACAAAAAACAATAACCTTAAAAAACATCAATTCAGCAAAAGAAATGCAATCATTAATATAAAATAAAAATCCGCGTAAACACTTGGTTTACACGGATTTTCTTATTGATGTTTATCTATTCTTACTTAACCTCTTCGAAGTCTGCATCCTGGATGTCTTCACCAGCCTGAGCACCACCTTGTGCCTGCTGTCCAGCCTGAGCATCAGCCTCTGGTTGTGCACCAGGTTGTGCACCACCCTGATACATCTGAGCACTTACTTCCTGAACTGCTGTGTTTAGAGTTGCTGTTGCTGCGTCGATAGCTGCAACATCGCCACTCTTTTGAGCATCTTTCAACTGTTGAAGAGCTGTCTCGATAGCTGGTTTCTTATCAGCAGGAATCTTGTCAGCGTTTTCTTTCAAGAAATTCTCTGTAGTGAAAATCATTGAATCAGCCTGATTCATCTTGTCAATCTTCTCACGCTCAGCCTTATCTGATGCAGCGTTCTGCTCAGCTTCTGCCTTCATGCGATCGATTTCTTCCTGACTCAAACCACTTGAAGCCTCGATACGAATCTTCTGTTCCTTGCCTGTTGCCTTATCTTTTGCACTTACGTTAAGGATACCGTTAGCATCAATATCGAATGTTACCTCGATCTGTGGAACACCACGACGTGCTGGAGCAATACCTTCAAGGTTGAACTGACCGATACTCTTGTTCTGAGATGCCATAGGGCGCTCTCCCTGAAGTACGTGGATAGTTACTGCTGTCTGGTTGTCTACTGCTGTAGAGAATGTTTCGCTCTTCTTGCAAGGAATAGTTGTATTTGACTCAATAAGTTTTGTCATTACACCACCCATTGTCTCGATACCCAATGTAAGAGGAGTAACGTCTAGCAATACGATGTCACCAACTCCGTTTTCTTTGTTAAGGATAGCTCCCTGAATGGCAGCACCTACTGCAACAACCTCATCTGGGTTTACACCCTTTGAAGGCTCTTTGCCGAAATAGTTCTTAACCAATGTCTGTACGGCTGGGATACGAGAACTACCACCTACTAGGATAACTTCGTCAATATCTGATGTTGAAAGTTTTGCATCACGTACTGCACTCTGGCAAGGTACAAGACAAGCCTGAATAAGATCGTGTGCAAGCTGTTCAAACTGTGAACGTGTAAGAGTCTTTACAAGGTGCTTTGGAACACCACCCTCTGCAGAGATGTATGGCAAGTTGATTTCTGTAGATGTAGAACTTGAAAGTTCAATCTTTGCTTTCTCAGCAGCTTCTTTAAGACGCTGCATTGCCATTGGGTCTTTCTTAAGGTCGATACCTTCATCAGCCATGAAACCGTCAGCAAGCCATTTGATGATTACCTGATCGAAGTCATCACCACCAAGGTGAGTATCACCATTTGTAGAAAGTACTTCGAATACACCGCCACCAAATTCAAGAATAGAAATATCGAATGTACCACCACCAAGGTCGAATACAGCGATCTTCATATCTTTGTTAGCCTTGTCTACACCATAAGCAAGAGCAGCTGCTGTTGGCTCGTTAACGATACGCTGAACGTTAAGACCTGCAATCTGACCAGCCTCCTTTGTAGCCTGACGCTGTGAATCAGAGAAGTATGCAGGAACAGTGATAACTGCGTCTGTAACCTCCTGACCAAGATAATCCTCAGCAGTCTTCTTCATCTTCTGAAGAACCATAGCTGAAATCTCTTGTGGAGTATATCTGCGACCCTCAATTTCAATACGTGGGTAACCATTTTCATTTATTACAGTGTAAGGCATGTTTTCAGCTTCCTTACGGCTCTGGTCGTAAGTCTCACCCATGAAACGCTTGATAGAATATACCGTATTCTGTGGGTTTGTGATAGCTTGACGCTTTGCAGGATCACCTACCTTGCGCTCACCATCTTTAACAAAACCAATTACTGAAGGTGTTGTACGCTTACCTTCACTGTTTGCGATTACTACCGGTTCGTTTCCTTCAAATACAGAAACGCAACTGTTAGTTGTTCCTAAGTCGATTCCAATAATCTTTCCCATTGTTGTATATTTTTTGTTTTAATTCTTGTTTTCTTTGATGTCTGCGAATTTTCCAGAGACACTCTTTAAATAACAAACCATGTGCCAACGACTATACAATGACAAATGGCTGACATTGTGACAGAAGTCAAATGCCAGCCATTTTAAAAAATATATTCTAAGAGAGAGGTTTTTTACCAGATATGAGCACGTTTCTCAATAGGAACATACAACTTGTCACCTTGCTTGATGCCAAATGTATCATACCATGCGTCAATCATAGGGAGTGCACCATTCACACGAGCTATGTTAGGAGAATGAGTGTCTGAATTAACAATATAAGCTACAAACTGTGGTGCTATGTTGCTTGCCCAGATACGACCGTAAGCAAGGAAGAAGCGTTGTTCGGGAGTGAAGCCGTCTTTGTTTTCCAAAGGATTCTTCTTAATAGCGTTCTCAAACGCTCTGAATGCAACGTTTATACCACCGTTGTCACCGATATTTTCGCCAAGAGTCTTTTCTCCGTTAACTTTAAGTCCTGGAAGAACTTCCTGAGTGCTGAACCAGTCGGCAAGTACTTTTGTACGCTTGTCATAGTTTGCCTTATCTTCAGCAGTCCACCAGTTGTTAAGGTTTCCGTTCTTGTCAAACTGACATCCTTGATCGTCAAATCCATGACTCATCTCGTGTCCGATTACACTTCCGATACCACCAAAGTTGGCTGCGGCGTCTGCCTCAGGATCAAAGAATGGTGCCTGAAGAATAGCTGCTGGGAAATTGATGCTATTTGTTTCTGGACTGTAAAAAGCGTTTACAGTCTGTGGAGTACAGAACCATTCTTCTTTGTCAACAGGTTTTCCGAAACGTTTCTTAACTTCATATTTCTGTAATACTACATTAAGGTTTTCAAGATTTTCACGAAGGCTCTTGTTTTCGTCAACTACAACAGCTGAATCATTATTCTGCCATTTGTCAGGATAACCTATTCTGATACGGAAAGCTCTAAGCTTTTCTATTGCCTGCTTCTTTGTGACATCTGTCATCCAAGTGTTTTCCTGAATGCGTTCTGCTAAAGCGTTTTGCAAATTCTTGACAAGTTCTATAGCAAGTTGTTTGCTGCTTTCAGGGAAGTATTTCTTTACATATAATTTACCTACAGCTTCACCAAGAAGATTCTGTACGAAACTTAGTGCATATTTCCAACGAGGTTGCTCTTCCTTTACTCCGTAAAGTGTTTTGTTAAATTCAAATTTGCGATCGAAGAACTTCTTTGAAAGAGTACCTGAAGCACTGCTTACAACATTATATTCCATGTAAGCCTTCAAGTCTTCCAATGGAGTCTTTGCCAAAATCTTCTCAACTTCGTGTATTGGTTCAGGTTGACCTACATCTACACTGTCAATAGCAGGGAAGAAGCTTGATTTAGCTAAATAGTTCCAGTCTATTCCAGGATAATCCTTTAGCAATTTTCCCCAACTCATCTTATGATAGTTTGCTTGAGGATCACGAGACTTAATCTGATCATAGCTGACCTTTGCAATCTGATTTTGTATTGCGAATATAGCCTGCATCTTCTTTTCGGCTACTGCATCATTATTGCCGACCATTTTAAGAAGGTCTTTGATCAGACTCTTGTAAGCTGCTACTACAGCTTTCTGCTGCTCGTTTGGTTTAGTGTAGTATTCTGGATCAAGACCGATACCACCCTGACCAATAGAAACAAGGTATTTGTCTGAGTTTTTTGCGTCAGTGCCTAATCCGAAACCATACATAGTTGTGTTGTAGCCAATAGCAGACAAGTCAGCCATTGCTTTTGCATATTCCTTACGGTTCTTAATTTCGGCAATTCTCTTTAATATAGGTTTGATAGGAGTGATACCTTCACGGTCCAATCTTGCGGTGTCCATATACATGCGATATAGACTTCCTATCTTCTGTCCAAGAGTTCCTTGTTTCTGTGGAGTATTGGCATAGCCCTCTACAAGTTCACGAATGCGGTCGTTGTTTTGTTCCTCAAGATCGACAAACGAACCGTTCATAGGGTGTTGTGCATCAAGAGGATGAGTCTTCAACCAGTTACCAACTGAGTACTCATAAAAGTTATCACCGGGTTTTACACTCAGGTCCATGTTGCTTTTGTCGATTCCCGACTTCAGACCTTGAGCTGATGCCGCAGTAGAACATATCAACATAGCGGCTAAAATTAATTTTGATTTCATCATTAAATTCTCTATTTATGATTTTACTGTTTAATCATTTTTGTATTCCAGGATATCTCCTGGTTGACAATCAAGTGCGTTGCATATAGCTTCAAGGGTTGAAAATCGAATAGCTTTAGCCTTTCCTGTCTTTAATATCGACAAGTTAGCTGGGGTGATACCAACCCTTTCAGCCAGTTCACCACTCGAAATTTTGCGCCTAGCCATCATTACGTCTACATTTATTATTATTGACATTATAAATCCTCCTTAATTATATTGTCAATTCTTGCTCTTCCTTCATCTTGCGTCCGATTGTGAGAAGCTGAGAAATAATCAGCATGCCAATGCCAAGATAAAGAAGATAGCTACTAGGATAGTCACTGAAAGAAATATCATAATCTGAAATATTATACATTTTACTACTTTCTAAATAGTCTACACATGTTAAGCCCCATTCTGAAATATATTCTCCTATTAAGAAAATTCCCATCAACTTTATCTTCCGATCTGTCTTTTTGTCAAAGGCTTTCCCTCTGTTGACAGCAAGGATGATATTAAGAAATACTATCCAAAAAGCAAGTATGCAACCCAAATATATTATTGCTGAGAATAATCCAATGCAACTAGATAAGGTCGTTCTACCGTTGTTGCCAGCTGATGTTGCAACTCTTACATATCCAATTTGTATAGAGTCCATTTGTCCTGTAACATTGTTTTTAACAGCAGTAAGAAATTTATTATCGTTCTTTGCTTTAAGGTTTATGTAGCTTATTTGCTTCATATTGGTTTTTCTCTTCAGAAACTCTTGTTGTGCTTCAGCTGAATGCCAACCGTCTTTAAAACCTAAAGTGAGATCATCTACATTATTGTATATGTCAATAGTGAACCCAATGGCTATTGCTACAAGCAAAAGAATACAATATATATTAAACTTGCGTTTCATATTATATTTATTGTTTAGTTGATATTAATTATTGAATAACATATTTATATTATCGTTTTTCGATAATGCAAATGTATGGCAAATATCAATTCCATGCAAATAAAATGAGAAAAAGATATCGAAAAACGATGTTTTTTAACTTCTATTTGTATTTTTACTGCGTTTTATAACTCTTTTCTAGCAGATTGTCATCTTTTTGCTACATAAAGTTTCATTTATACCAATAATGCTCTTAAGTAATGTTATTATGTCATATTAATGCTTTTTACGACAAGGTTTATCTTTAGTTTATATCGGTATATAAAAGTCAACGGGACTTTACCTGCCAAGCAGATAAAGCCCCGTCTATCAATCATTCATCTATATTACAAAAACATTAAAATGACTTTAGTTGGAATTTATAGTGGATATTCGTCAAAGGCATATAATACCGTAGACAGATAGCGTTCACCTGTATCAGGCAACAAGGTAACAATAGTTTTGCCTTTATTTTCAGGACGCTTTGCAATCTCTGTTGCCGCAAAAGCTGCTGCACCTGAAGATATTCCAACCAAAAGTCCTTCTTGCTGTGCTAACTGGCGACCAGCCAATATTGCATCGTCATTCTCAACATCAAAGACTTCATCGATAAAGTCAGAGTTATAAGTTTTTGGAATGAAACCAGCTCCGATACCCTGAATCTTGTGAGGACCGCTAGCACCACCGTGAAGAACGGGAGATGATAATGGCTCTACAGCTATAATCTTAACATTTGGATTCTTTTCCTTCAAAGCCTTTCCTATACCAGATACCGTTCCACCAGTTCCAACACCAGCAACAAAGATATCTACTTTTCCTTCGGTATCATTCCATATTTCCTGACCTGTTGTTTCATAGTGCTTTTTAGGGTTGGCCGGATTTTCAAATTGTTCAAGAATTACACTTCCTGGAGTTGCATCACGCAGTTCTTCTGCTGCCTTGATAGCTCCTGGCATGCCGTCTTTACCACTTGTAAGTCTTACTTCGGCACCATAAGCCTTTACAAGGTTACGGCGTTCAACGCTCATCGTTTCAGGCATTGTTAGGATAAGTTTATATCCCTTTATTGCTGATACAAGAGCAAGACCTACACCAGTGTTACCACTTGTTGGTTCAATAATTGTTGCTCCTGGTTTAAGTTTTCCGTCTTTCTCAGCTGCTTCAATCATTGCAAGTCCAATACGGTCTTTTACGCTACCGCCTGGATTGAAGAATTCAACTTTTGCAATGATAGGAGTTTCAACTCCACGGAATTTTGAATACTTATTTAGCTCAACCAATGGGGTATTTCCAATAAGGTCGGTTATTTGTTTTGCAATCTTTGCCATAATATAATGTTTTAAATTGTTTCCTAATATGTTTTTATTTTACGTATTGAAATGCTTCGTCAAGTGCGTCGATAAGGTCTATCACGTTCTCTGTTCCAATGCTCAATCTTATAGTTGAAGGGTATATGTGTTGCTCTTCAAGTTCCTTTGGACTAAGCTGTGAATGAGTTGTTGTTGCTGGATGTATAACAAGACTCTTTACGTCTGCAACGTTTGCAAGCAGTGAAAATATCTTTAAGTGGTCTATGAAAGCCCAAGCCTCGTCTTGTCCGCCTTTTATGTCAAACGTAAATATACTGCCGCCGCCGTTAGGGAAGAGCTTTTGGTATAGTGCATGATCGGGATGTTCTGGCAATGAAGGGTGGTTTACCTTTGCCACCTTTGGATTCTTTGCCAGATATTCAACGATCTTCTTTGTATTGTATGCGTGCCTCTCCACACGTAGACTTAAAGTTTCAAGTCCCTGAATTAATATCCATGCATTGAATGGGCTTATTGTTGCACCAGTATCACGTAATATCACCGCACGTATTCTTGTTACGAACGCAGCTGCCCCAGCAACGTCTGCGAAAATAGCTCCATGATATGAAGGATCTGGTTTAGCTAGAGTAGGGTACTTGTCAGCGTTTGCTTTCCAGTCAAACTTACCGCCGTCAACGATTACTCCACCTAATGACGAACCGTGCCCCCCAATAAATTTTGTTGCAGAGTGAACAACGATGTCTGCTCCGTGTTCAATAGGTCTGATAAGATATGGAGTACCGAAAGTGTTGTCTACAATTACAATTGTGTTGTGCTTGTGAGCGATCTCTGAAATCTTGTCAATGTCAGTCACGCTAGCATTAGGATTACCGAAAGTCTCTATGATAACGGCTTTCGTGTTTGGACGGAAACCTGCATCTACCTCTTTAAAATCAGAAGGGTCTACGAATGAAACTTCTACACCTTGAGTAGTCAATGTATGTTCTAGTAGGTTAGTCGTTCCGCCATAAAGGTTGTTTGCTGCTAATATGTGGTCACCATTCTGAGCTACGTTTTGCAGCGCATAAGTAACCGCTGCTGCGCCTGATGCTACAGCAAGTCCAGCAACACCGCCTTCAAGGGCTGCAACTCTGTCTTCAAAAACACCTTGTGTTGAGTTAGTCAATCTTCCATAAATGTTTCCCGCATCACGAAGTCCAAATCTGTCTGAAGCATGTTGTGAATTGTGGAAAACATAACTTGTAGTCTGATAAATAGGTACAGCACGCGAATCCGTTGTTGGATCAGCGTTTTCCTGTCCTACATGAAGTTGAAGTGTCTCGAAGTGTAGTTTCTTTCCATTACTCATATTTAAACCCTTTCTTTTTACGTTATGTTTATATTCTAAATCATGTTGCAAAGGTACGGCAAATAATGATACGGTGAAATCACACATTCTGGGCATTTAGAATACCACATTTGTGGTATTTGGTTATTTCTTTGTCTCCAAATCGCGTTTTGATTTACTCTTTATCACTAACCATACACCAGAAAATACGAATATCACGGCTACTCCCTGCATGAGTGTAAATACTCCTATACCTGTTAAAATACTTACTGTAACCGACACGATAGGTTGCACATAATTATATATACTAACAACTGTCGGGCGCAGAGAATGCTGTCCAACCATCGTTAATATGTAACCCATATATGTTCCGAAGATCACAACGTATCCTGCTTCCCACCATGTCTTCGTAGGAACGATAGCCCAATTAAGGTCCATGACGTGACTTCCCGTGAAGGGCCATATCATCAGCGTTGCCCAAAGAAACATCCATTTGTTAACCGTAAATACAGAATACTTTTTTATAAGGTTGTTGAATAGTGCAAGATAAAGTGCAAAAGATAATTGGGCGCCAAGACACATCAGATCTCCACGTATGTCTCCAACCTTTGAACTTACAGCTGCAGCACTTGTAATGATCAGTATTATCGCTCCGCAACAACCAATGAATACTCCAAGTGCCTTTTGAAGTGTAATTGGTTCTTTCAATATAAAGAAAGACAGCACCATTGCAAATATAGGCATTGATGTTGTTACAATGCTTGAATTAACGGGTGACGTGATGCTCAATCCTATTGTGTAAAGACATTGATTACATACTAGTCCGAATATAGCAGCACCAGCAAGTAATAGCTTGTCTTTTGTTGGCACAGTTTCCTTCTTAACGAATATAGATGTAATCCAAAATAGTATAGCCCCACCCATAACCCTGAATGAAACCATATCTATACCGTCAATACCATGTGTCATTGCATCCTTTCCAAGCGGAGCCATAAGTCCCCAGAAAAACTCAGCTGTAAACATGCTGAGATGCGCCTGAAGTGGGATATTCTTGTTGTTACCCATTATAATAGTTTTATTAGTGTGCAAAATTATAAAAAAAATCACACTATTTGGAACTGTCTGTGATTTTTATTTGCTATATTTGCGGTATATAATTCTATTAATATGAAATATGCTGATTATATAGAGCAGATAGAGATAGAATCTCTTTGGAGCGGAACAAAACACATTGTGTGGAATTTGGACCGTAATGTTAATATCCTTAGTGGTATTAACGGTGTAGGAAAAAGTACTATTCTCAGCAAGGTTGTGAAAAGTCTTGCACAAGGCGGCGAGTTTCCAAGTCACTTGCTTAAAGGTGTACATCTGAAAGTTCAACCTGAAGATGCAAAATGGATACGCTTTGATGCTATACGCTCTTTTGATCGCCCACTGATGAATTCAGACACGATATCGAAGCTGGATTTAAGTCTGGCTACAGAACTTGACTGGCAATTATTCCAGCTTCAGCGTAAGTATCTGGATTATCAGGTAAACATTGGCAACAGAATTATCAATGCATTGCAATGTGGTGATCCTGATGCTGCTTTACAGGCTCAGAAAATATCGGAGTCAAAAAAACTGTTTCAGGATATGATAGATGATCTATTCAAGGAAACAGGAAAGAAGATTATCCGTACTGAAAACGAGATACGCTTTTCACAGATTGGCGAGACCCTTGTTCCTTATCAGTTATCAAGTGGTGAGAAGCAGATTCTTGCAATCCTGCTCACTGTATTGGTGGAAGATCAGAAACCGTATGTGCTGTTTATGGATGAACCAGAAGTGAGTCTGCATTTTGAGTGGCAGAAACAGCTTATTGAACTTGTGCTTAAATTGAATCCTAATTTACAGTTGATAATGACAACGCATAGTCCGGCAGTTGTAATGAACGGTTGGATGGAGCATGTCACCGAAGTAACGGATATTACTTTTTAGTGTGTTTATACCTAAAGTTATTAACTGATGTTTGAAGTCGGGGGGATGTAGATGTCTAAAAGATTAAACGAAAATATAACATCAAGATATTTCGAGGCTGCCAATAAATTGGGCTCAAAGAAAGCACGTCGAAAGATTATAGCTTATGTAGAGAGCTATGATGATGTGTTCTTTTGGCGTACCATACTTGGTAACTATGAAGATGATAGTCGTTATTTCGAAGTGATGCTTCCTACACGTATGAATCGTTTGGAACGTGGTAAAAAGGCTGCTATCGCCAATATTATGGATGGTGTGGGACATAATATGATTGCTTGTGTAGATGCAGATTACGATTATCTCATACAAGGTGCTTCGCCAGCTTCACGAACGCTTTTGACAAATAGTTATATCTTTCATACGTATGCTTATGCAATAGAAAATCTTCAATGCTATGCTCCTTCGTTGCATAATGTGGCAGTAGCAGTGGTGCTAAACGATCATAGTATCTTTGACTTTAATGAGTTCATGACAAGATATTCTGAAATTATCTATCCACTGTTCGTTTGGAATATATGGTATTATCGTAGCGACCATTATGCTGAGTTCACGATAACCGAATTTGATAATATCATCGAACTAGGCGATGTGAGAATTGATGACCCAGAATATTCTCTTGACAAACTTCACAAGAAAGTGTCACGTGCTGTTGATGGCTTTAAAAAGAAGAATCCTAATGCCCGCGAAAGTTATCTTGCATTAAAGGATGATTTAAACAGGTTAGGAGTGGATTCGTCTAATACGTATTTATATATACAGGGACATCATCTTTTTGATCATGTCGTCGTACCGATTATGGATAAAGTATGCGGTCGATTATATCGTGAGCGTGAGCAGGAAATAGGTGATCAGTCAGTTCACAACATGCAGTATCAGACCGAAATTTCAAGCTATAAAAATAGTGTTGGAGACATAACAGCAATGCTTAAGAAGAATATGGGTTACGCCATGTCACCGCAGTTTAAAAATATAATGAATGATGTCGCTGAATTTTTGGATGCGAAATAACAAACAAAATTTTATTGATTATGAGGAAAATTAAAACAGGAAAACCTTTGTCAGAGCGCGAAAACGAATCTCTGAATAGATATCTGGATGAAATAGGAAAGGAATTACTATTGTCTGATGACGAGGAAAAGCAACTTGCCGAAAAGATACAGATTGGAGGAAGTGCTGGTGAACGAGCTGTTGATAAGCTTGTTAAGGCAAATCTTCGCTTTGTCGTTTCTATCGCAAAGCAGTATACTGATAATGGCGTTGCGATAACCGATCTAATCAGTGAGGGTAATATTGGTATGATGAAGGCTGCGCAAAGCTTTGACGGTAGTCGTGGCAAGCGCTTTGTTGGTTATGCTGAGCCTTTTATTCGTGATGTTATTGTTCATGCTATCAATGAGCAAAGTGGTATCTATAACCTTCCGAAGAATGAGCGCAATCGAGAAGAGAAGGAAAACAGTCGTGCCTTTTCGGTAGATGCTCCATTGCAGAATGGTAAGAATTTGAGCTTGTTGAGTGTGCTATTTGATCCAGATGCTCCACGTCCAGACAAGTTAGCGCTTGACGAATCAATAAAGGCAGAGCTCCTTCAGTCAATGGATGTGCTTAATGACAGAGAACGTCGTATTGTTCAGGCTTTCTATGGAATAGGTCAGGATAATATAACTTTTGCTGAAATAGGTGAAAACATGGGGCTGAAGCGTGAACGTGTACGCCAGATAAGAGATAAGGCTGTGAGAAAGCTAGGTAAGAATACTACAAACGATACGTTGAGAGCATATCTTAGTTGATTATCAGTTAGCATCGCAAGTAAAATTAAACGTGCTAATAACAATAACCGCCCGCAAGGATTAAACACTTGCGGGCGGTATTTCTTTATTATATAGCGTTGAATCGCCATATCTTATTT
Organism: Prevotella herbatica; assembly: GCF_017347605.1. NCBI lineage: Bacteria > Pseudomonadati > Bacteroidota > Bacteroidia > Bacteroidales > Prevotellaceae > Prevotella > Prevotella herbatica. The sequence goes on along the minus strand of NZ_AP024484.1, from coordinate 752,630 downwards.
CACTTCTTCAATGAGGTTCATTCCTTCTTCTACAGCTTGCATGTTAAGCGGTATAAGTTTGTGATGTCTTTCAGGAAGAGTTTTATAGAGTGCCTTGTTAAGACCATCGGTACTTACAATCTTGCAAACTTTTAGTAAGCCTCCTAAAACAATCATATTGAAAACTTTCGCATTCTTCATCTCGGCAGCCTTGTCCATTGCATCAATACGATATACAGTGATATCCTTTCGTGTAGGAGGGTTTATAATACCGAAACCATCGTAAATCAATATACCTCCAGGCTTTACCTTTGAGATAAACTTATCCATTGACGGTTGATTAAGAACAATTGCTATATCGAATTTACTTAATATAGGTGATGAAATGCGCTCGTCGCTTATGATAACCGTCACGTTAGCTGTACCGCCACGTTGTTCTGGACCATAGGCAGGCATCCATGTCACCTCTTTATCTTCAAGCAGTCCTGAATAGGCAAGAATCTTTCCCATTGAGAGAACACCCTGACCTCCAAAACCTGATATGATAATTTCTTTTTTCATTTCTTTTGGATTTTACCGTTAACTAAAGATTAGTAGTATCTTTAAGGTCTCCCTTTGGATACTCCTTGAACATGTGCTCTTCCATCCAGTCGTTAGCTTGCTTTGGTGAAAGTTTCCATCCACTGTTGCATGTTGACACGATTTCAACAAGACTTGAGCCTAATCCATTCATGGATGCATCAAAAGCTTTGCGTATCGCAGCCTTAGCCTTACGTATAGATGCTACGTTCTCAACACTCTGGCGAGAAACAAAGCATGTACCTGTAAGATGACTAGCTAGTTCTGTCATGTTAAGTGGGTATCCGTGCAATTCTGGTTCACGACCATAAGGACATGTTGCTGTCTTCTGTCCGATAAGAGTTGTAGGAGCCATCTGTCCTCCAGTCATACCATAAATGGCATTGTTGATGAAGATGATAGGTATATTCTCGCCACGATTCAGGGCGTGTATAGTCTCGCAAGTTCCGATACAAGCAAGGTCACCGTCACCCTGATATGTAAATACCAGACGATCTGGCCACAAGCGCTTTATACCTGTTGCAACAGCTGGTGCACGACCGTGAGGAGCTTCCTGCCAGTCAATATCAAGATAGCGATAGGCAAATACTGCACAACCTACCGGACTAACGCCAATAGTTTTATTCTGCATGCCCATTTCTTCTATTACCTCAGCTACCAATTTATGCACTACACCGTGAGAGCAACCGGCACAGTAGTGCATTGCCGTATCGTTCATAAGTTCTGGTTTCTTGTAAACCAGATTGTCAGGTGATATGATGTCGTTATTCATTGTCTATGAGTTTTGTTTTCAGAGCGTTAACAATTTCTTCAGGATCAGGAACAATACCTCCGAGACGTCCAAAGTGTTCTGTTGGTAAAGAGTTTCCTATAGCCAACTTCACGTCTTCAATCATCTGTCCTGCGTTTATTTCAGCAACAAGGATTCCTTTCTTACCCGCTACAGTCTTTCTAAGTTCCTTTTCAGGGAAAGGCCATAGTGTGATAGGGCGAAAGAGTCCTACTTTGATTCCACGCTTGCGTGCAATCTCCATGCTCTTCTCTGTAATACGTGCTGCGCTTCCGAATGCAACGATTACATAGTCGGCATCGTCACAGCCTGTTATCTCGCATCTTGTTTCAGTATCCTTTGCAAGTTGGTATTTCTCCTGAAGGTGCAGATTTATCTCTTCCATAACCTCAGGCTTAAGTTCAAGTGATGTAATGATATTCGGCTCACGTGAACTTGGTCTACCCATGGTAGCCCAAGGACATTCCTTTGCAATCTCTTCTTCTGTACGACGAGGCTTGATAGGAGGAAGAATAACCTTCTCCATCATCTGACCGATGACGCCATCGCTGAGAATCATAACCGGATTACGGTATTTGAACGCTAGTTCGAAAGATAGGTCAACAAAGTCAGCCATTTCCTGAACAGAAGCAGGAGCCAATACAATGACATTATAGTCACCATTTCCGCCTCCGCGTGTTGCCTGCATGTAATCACTCTGACTTGGCTGTATAGTTCCAAGTCCAGGACCTCCACGCTGAACGTTAACAATAACTCCTGGAATCTCGGCACCAGCCATGTATGAGATACCTTCCTGCATCAAAGCCACACCAGGGCTTGAACTTGTGGTTATGACACGCTTTCCAGCGCCTCCACCACCATATACCATATTAATAGATGCAACTTCACTTTCTGCTTGAAGAACAACCATACCCGTTGTCTCCCAAGGTTTCAAGAGAGCTAATGTCTCTATAATTTCACTTTGAGGTGTTATTGGATAACCAAAGAAAGCATCGGCTCCACAGCGAATCACTGCGTGTGCGATAGCTTCATTACCCTTCATAAGTGTTACTTCTTTTTTCTCCATAGGTAGATCTTTCTTTTAGTCTAATTTTTTACGATAAACGGTAATGCAGCCATCAGGGCATACAATTCCACATGAAGCACATCCGATGCAGTCATCGGCTTTAATTGCTTCAACGTAAGGATAACCGTGAACGTTGACTTTTCTTCCTGCTAATGCTAAAACGTCTTTAGGACAAGCGTCTACGCAAAGTGCGCAGCCCTTGCATCTGTCTTCGTTGATAACAACAGCACCTAATATTTTTCCCATTATAATTGTTTTTGAAAATGACAAGATTTAAGGATTATACATATCCTTGCAATAGTAAGCAAATATACTTTCAAGCATTCTCTTAGCTTCAACAGCAGGGCTGTTGGAATCTAAAGCTATTGCTTCCATGTAAGAATCAATAGCATGTTTGAAGTCTCCTTTCTTGCGATAAGAATTGCCAAGTTTGTAGTAATCTTCAGCCGTCATTGTGTTTTTTATATTTTTCCCGTGACAAATGTATGTAAGAGAAATGTAAATCCCGTATAAACAACTTTGATTTTAAACTATATTAAAATAGTTTTGCTAAAAAATGCGCACACCTATTTTGATTGTGCAATAATTAGAATATATTGTTCCATTCATCGGATAACTCCGTCATTTTATGAAATAGTATATTTGCACCTTCGTTTTTTAAGGCAGAATCGGGTAGTGGACCACTGTTGATTGCTACCGTGAAAATACCAGCAGATACTCCAGATTTTACACCAAGTGGAGCATTCTCAACAACGATTCCCTGTGACGGTTTAAGATTTCCAACCTTTCTTAATCCTATAAGATATGGATCAGGATATGGTTTGCCTCTCTTTACATTATAAGCTGTCGTGATGTGATCTTCATCAAGATATTTCCCGAAATCATGAAGAAGTCGGTCTATCAAAGGACGCTGACCGCTTCCCGTAACTACGTTGACCGACATTCCTGATTGAATGATTTTTTCCATCATGTCGGTTACTCCGTCAAAGATAGGAGCTATTGGCATGTCGTGGAATATTCTGGTCTTCTCGTCATAAATAGTTTGTGCTTCGTCAAGAGTGATATCCTTTCCAAGTTGGTCACGCATATACTTCTTGATAGTGTCTATGCCTCTTGCTCCTTCTGTAGCATACGCATCAGCTGCGGTCATGTTGATGCCGAATTTAGCCATGCTTTCCTGCCATGCAATTGCATGGTTGGGCATACTGTCATAAAGAACTCCATCCATGTCAAATAACACGCATTTGAAGTTCCAGCCAAACTTTTCTGATTTAGACATTACTTGAATGCCTTGTTGCCTTAAATATTCTGTAACAGCTTCTCGTATCATATTATAAAAATAGGTGGATGCAATTATTCAACTGCATCCACCATATTTGATATTGCGTTAGTTGAAACAACTAAACAGTTTTCATTTTTACTTCAGTTTTTCCTGTATAGCCTTGCTCTCAGCCTCGTATCCTGGCTTATTGAGCAGTGCAAACATATTCTTCTTGTAAGCCTCTACACCAGGTTGGTTGAATGGGTTTACCTCAAGAAGGTTACCGCTGATACCGCAAGCCATCTCAAAGAAGAATATAATCTGACCGATATAGTATTCGTTGAGCTCAGGAACGCTGAGGCGAATGTTAGGAACACCACCGTCAACATGTGCTAGACGTGTGCCAAGTTCTGCCATCTTGTTAACTTCGTCAACGCGCTTTCCTTCAAGGAAGTTAAGTCCGTCTAGATTCTCATCGTCGTGTGGGAACAAAAGAGTCTTGTTTGGCTTCTCAATACTGATTACAGTCTCGAAGATAGAACGCTCACCTTCCTGAATCCACTGACCCATAGAGTGCAAGTCTGTTGTGAAGTCACAAGCTGCAGGGAAGATACCCTTACCGTCTTTGCCTTCGCTCTCTCCGAAAAGCTGCTTCCACCATTCAGACATGAAATGAAGTTTTGGCTGGAAGTTGACGATGATCTCAATCTTCTTTCCTGCCTGACTATATAGACCGTTACGTACGGCTGCATATTTAGCTGCAATATTCTCAGCAAAAGGAACATCCTTACCTGTAGCCTTTTCCATATCCTGAGCACCCTTTACAAGAGCCTTGATGTCGAAGCCTGCGCATGCAATAGGAAGAAGACCTACTGGAGTGAGTACAGAGAAACGACCACCAATATTATCAGGAATAATGAAAGACTTATAGCCTTCTTTGTCTGCGCAAGTACGGGCAGCACCCTTCTTTGCATCTGTAACAGCTACGATAACATCTTTAGCTTCATTCTTACCTCTCTGCTCTTCGCATTGCTTCTTTAGAAGACGGAATGTAAGTGCAGTCTCAGTTGTTGTACCAGACTTACTGATGTTGATAACACCGAATTTCTTACCCTTAAGATACTCTGTGAGTTCTGAAAGATAATCCTCTCCGATGTTGTTTCCTGCAAACATGATAGTTGGGTTCTTCTTGTCTTCAATAAGCCATGCAAAACTGTTACCGAGAGCTTCGATAACGGCGCGTGCGCCAAGATAAGAACCACCGATACCTGCAACAACAACAACATCGCACTTCTCACGTATTGTTTTGGCTACAGCCTCTACTTCGTCAAGAAATGTTGGTGTGATGCTTGATGGCAAGTGAAGCCATCCTAGAAAATCGTTACCCGGGCAAGTGCCATTCTCAAGAGCTTCCTGAGCGGCCTTAACCTGACCTTCATAAGCTTCAACAGCTCCTGATTTCAGGAATTGTTCAGCCTTTGTAATGTCTAAGCTAATATTTTTCATTGAATCTTTAATTTTCAAGATCTCTTTTATAAGATCATAACTATCTAAAACTGTCTGTTAATAACTTTATTTCAATCTGAGGATTTATTCTTTCATACAATATGTTATATACTGCATCAAGAATAGGCATGTTCACGTGCATGTGTCGATTTATCTCCTTCATGCATTTTGTTCCGAAGAATCCTTCGGCAATCATTTCCATTTCTATCTGTGCACTCTTTACAGAGTATCCCTTTCCAATCATAGTTCCGAAAGTTCGGTTACGGCTGAAGTTGCTGTATCCTGTCACCAAGAGGTCACCAAGATAAACACTGTCGTATATGTTTCGTTCAATAGGATGAACGGCTGTAAGAAAGCGATTCATTTCCTGAACGGCATTTGCTACCAGCACAGCTTGGAAGTTGTCACCGTATTTAAGTCCGTTGCATATACCGGCAGCTATTGCATATACATTCTTCAATACAGAAGAATATTCAATGCCTATCACATCGCTGGATGTCTTTGTCTTTATGAAGTCGCTTGTGAGGATATCGGCAAACGATTGTGCCTTTTCCTTGTCAGAACATCCTACTGTGAGGTATGAAAGACGTTCCAATGCCACTTCCTCTGCATGAGACGGACCACCTATGCACGCCAAGTTGTCATAAGGAACATCATACACCTGATGGAAATATTCAGAACATACAAGGTTCTCGTCGGGAACAATACCCTTTATCGCTGTAACGATAAATTTATCACGCAGTCCTGTCTTTAGTTTCTTAAGATGATTCTTAAGATAGGGAGACGGAGTGACAAAAACAAGTGTGTCGTAGTTCTGCGCCATTTTGTTTATGTCGTTAAAGAAATTAATCTCATCGACATTGAAATGAGCACTCATCAGATAGGCAGGGTTGTGACCTAGTCGCTTAAAATCGTCTATTCGGTCATCGCGACGCATATACCATCCTATGTGATGAGTATGTCCCACCACGATTTTGGCTATGGCCGTAGCCCACGAACCGCCACCAATGATTGCTATCTTTCCGCAATTATACATTAGCCTTGTCTATCCAGGCCTGAATGTCTTCAACACTAGGCTTTTCGTATCCAAGTTTATATTTCTTGTTTATTTCTCCGATTTTTTGCTGCAATCCCTGAGCTTTCTCATCCTTTATATCATTGATAAGGTTGAATCCTGCTTTACGCATTACGTAACCCCAATCTTCTGCTACACCGATTTCAGCCCATTCCTTGATAGAGCTCTGTGGCATCTTAGCCTCTGGCTTCATCTGTGGGAACAGCATAATCTCTTGAATATTCTCTTTACCAATCATCAGCATACAAAGACGGTCAATACCGATACCGATACCTGATGTTGGAGGCATACCGTATTGCAATGAACGCAAGAAGTCCTGATCAATAATCATCGCCTCGTCATCACCCTTGTCGGCAAGTGCCATCTGGTCCTTAAATCTCTCTTCCTGATCAATAGGGTCGTTAAGCTCAGAATATGCGTTAGCAAGTTCCTTACCGTTTACCATAAGTTCAAAACGCTCTGTAAGCCCTGGCTTTGAGCGGTGCATCTTAGTAAGCGGACTCATCTCTACAGGATAGTCCGTTATGAATGTTGGCTGAATGAATGTGCCTTCGCAGAACTCTCCGAAAATCTCATCAATAAGTTTGCCCTTGCCGAAGCTCTCGTCGATGCTTTCCATCTTCAAGTCTTCGATAGCAATCTTGCGAATTTCATCTTCGTTCTTCTCTGAAAGGTCAAAACCAGTCTTTTCTTTTATAGCGTCAAGGATAGGGAGACGACGGAATGGAGCCTTAAAGCTAATCATATTCTCGCCGTTCTTTACCTCAGTAGAACCATTGTTTACAGCCTTGCATATTGTTTCAAGCAACTCCTCTGTAAACGTCATCATCCAGTTGTAGTCTTTGTACTGAACATAAAGTTCCATACATGTGAACTCAGGATTATGGTATTTGTCCATACCCTCGTTACGGAAGTTCTTTCCTATTTCGTAAACGCCCTCGAAACCACCAACGATGAGGCGTTTCAAATAAAGTTCTGTGGCGATACGCATATACATATCAACGTTAAGTGCGTTGAAATGTGTTATAAATGGACGTGCGCTTGCACCTCCGGCAATACTTTGCAATGTTGGAGTTTCAACCTCGGTATAACCATGGTTGTCGAAGAAATTGCGCATTGTACGCAATACTGTTGCACGTTTCAAGAAAGTGTCTTTTACACCATCGTTAACAATAAGGTCAACATAGCGCTGACGTGCACGAAGTTCAGGATCGTCAAATTTGTCATAAGCCACACCGTCTTTATATTTAACGATAGGCAGGGGCTTCAAACTCTTGCTTAGAATAGTGATTTCCTTTGCATGAATACTGATTTCGCCAGTCTGTGTCTTGAATACAAAACCTTTGATACCGATGAAGTCACCGATATCCATCAATTTCTTGAAGACTTTGTTGTATAAGTCTTTATCCTCGTCAGGACAAATATCGTCACGAGAAATATAAACTTGTATACGTCCTTTGCTATCTTGTATCTCCGCAAAACTAGCCTTACCCATAATACGGCGGCTCATCATACGGCCTGCGACAACAACGTCGCGTTGCTCGTCATCCTTGAACTCAGCCTTTATTTCGGTTGAGAATGCGTTCGTTGGAAACTCTGCTGCTGGATATGGATCAATGCCCATTTCGCGCAGTTCTTGAAGACATTGTCTGCGAATTATCTCCTGTTCACTTAACTCTAAAACGTTCATATTATTATTTCGAATATATTCTTGTTCCAAGGTGCAAAAGTAATAAATAAATCTGAATTTGAACTGCTTTTTATCTTTTTTATGTATATTGCGCTGGGTGATGCTTTATATATGCAGATTTTTTTGTATCTTTGCACGCATTTTAGAATAACCGAGTACTTGGTAAACCTCGTAAAAAACAAGAAAATGAATAAAGCAAAAAGTTCAGTAAGTGTGCTGTTTATGCTTTTCAGTATACTATTCTGTGTTTGTCTAATAGCGGCAAACGTATTGGAAACAAAGCAAATTTCAGTTGGTGGGATCAGTCTCACCGGAGGACTCTTAGTATTTCCTGTGTCTTATATTATTAATGACTGTGTATGCGAAGTTTGGGGATATGGCAAAGCTCGTCTGCTTATATGGATAGGGTTTGCAATGAACTTCTTTTTCGTGTCCTTAGGTGCATTGTGTGATGCCATTCCGGGTGCACCTTATTGGACCAATGATGTCGGCTTTCATGCCGTGTTCGGACTTGCTCCACGTATAGCTTTGGCTTCGTTTGTAGCTTTCATTGCAGGCAGTTTTGTCAATGCTTATATTATGAGTCGGATGAAGATACGTGATAAGGGTAGAAATTTCTCAGCACGTGCCATATTGAGTACTGTTTTTGGTGAGACGGCAGACTCAATACTCTTTTTCCCTCTAGCTTTGGGTGGTGTAGTTCCTTTAAATGAACTGCCTAAGCTTATGCTCTGGCAAGTAGTTTTAAAAACAGTATACGAGATAATCGTACTCCCTGTTACTATTAAGGTAGTGAAGTTTTTAAAATCATATGAAGGTGAGGATGCCTATGATGACGGCATAAGTTATAACATATTGAAAATTTTTAATATCTAGAATATGGAAAGAAAAGAAGAAGGATTGCATGCTCTTGGCGCAAAGACCAAGTATAGCATGGATTATGCTCCTGAAACACTTGAAACATTTACCAATAAGCATCCTGGTAATGATTATTGGGTGCAGTTCAACTGTCCAGAGTTTACATCATTGTGTCCAATCACTGGTCAGCCAGACTTTGCAGAGATACGTATCAGTTATATTCCAGCCGAGAAGATGGTTGAGAGCAAGAGTCTGAAGTTGTATCTGTTCAGTTTCCGTAATCATGGTGATTTTCATGAGGATTGTGTAAACACGATCATGAAAGACCTCATCAAACTAATGGAACCCAAATACATTGAGGTTACTGGTTATTTCACACCACGTGGTGGCATCAGTATTTTCCCGTATGCCAATTATGGTATGCCGAATACGAAGTATGAGAAATTAGCAGAACATCGATTCTTTAATCATAACATGGATAAATAATAATTGCGGCAAATTTGCCGCATTTTTTTTGTCACAATGATCTGTTGGCGGAATTATGCACTGATCATATTTAGTCACTAGTGTCCAATTAATATTATTAACATTTAGTGTAAAGTAAAAATAAATGTTTATATACTAGATTTCACTGTGGCGACTTGAATTTTGTACATTTAGGCAGTCTTCTCTACGTTTTTTGGCGTTTTTTAGCTACGGAGCTACGTTATCTCTCGCCAAGCCTATAAACAGAGGGGGGTGGAACGTAGCTAGATCCATTTAGCTTCGGTAAGCTACGTTTTAGCTACGTTATCTATTTCTATATATATTAATGTACGCGCCTTCGTGCGCACACTTAGGGTTTTGGAAAATATAAGTGTCGAAGTGTCAATATAATGAATATGAGTGTTTTATCGACGAATTAGATTAAATAAAGTGACGGTGATTTGACGGTTAAATTTCAAGTTTTGCATGCGTTTCTATATAGAAACGTAACTCATTCCATATAGAAACGCAAACGTTTCTACGATGTTTTACCTCCTATTTCTTCGTAAAACGCAATGCATTTCATCGTAAAAAGGATTGCAAAACATCGCAAAACGCAACGAAATACTTCGTAAAGTGGAATGCAATATGAGGAAAATTTTCACCCATATTTTACCGACGAATAACCGACACTTTATTCGACTCGAAAAGAGTCCTAATAAGTTGATGCTCAATGGATAGACGCTTAGACACTTATTTTTACGAAAAACTCAGAGTGTGCGTATACGCACGTGCGTGAATTACAGATGTGTAGCACATAGTAATTAAAACTTTGGCTAACAGGCTAAGCTAAATCTGATTGCATGGACAAAAATTTTGCAGTATCTTTGCCGAGAATTCAGCGGAATTAGGCAGAATATTTAAACAAGCTTGAAAATTCTGTTCTCGTTTAATACATCTATTTATAAATCCTCAGTTCCTCAGATACAGCAAACGATTCTTGGATAAATTCATTCATAGAATACATTTCATCCTTAAAATGACACAAGTTGACGTAGCTAAAACGTAGCTTGACGTAGCTAAAAAATGAGGTTGCGAGCCAGCAACCAATTGTAAATCAAATATTTAATATGCCGTCGTAGCTTCGTAGCTAAAAAATATGAAATTGGTAGGGGGCGTCATCTTTCTTCTTGCTACACACAATTTAATGATTTCTTGGAATATATTTCTAAAATTATCGTAGAAGCCTATAACCCTGTCGATACAAGGAGGTGATAAATATGTGTATCTTTGTTAAATAGTCTGGAAAAAATCAGAAGTTCTTTTGAATTATAGATTATTTTTCTTTACTTTTGCAGATCGATACCATTTCGATAAAAACTTAAAATTAAATGAACCAATGGGATATCCTGCAAAAAAAGATTTATTTTTTGAGCATAATGTTTTGAACTTACGCTGTAGACAGTTGATAAACAATGTCCTCCAGCTCATCATACCTAAGACTATGAAAACAAAGTTTACCTTGCTTATAATGGTTTTTCTGTATAGTATGACCTCGTCGGCACAGTGCTATAAAGGAAAAGTGTGTGATGCAGAAAGTAAGCAGCCGCTGATGGGTGCGACAGTACAGTTGTTTAACAAGCAGAATGTTTTTGTCTGTGGTGCATTGACGAATGCAGATGGTTCCTTCTCGGTGCAAGCTACAAAGGACTCCATTGCGAAGGTGGCTGTCTCTTACATCGGATATGCGCGCTATATGAAGCAGGACGAGAAAAGGTTGCAGGAAGACCTCGGTACAATCATGCTTCAGGCGGGACAGACACTTGCTGACGTGGTGGTTACAGGTCACCAAAAAAAGCAAAACATTGACACGGACCAGTATTTGGTAACCGAAGCTATGAGGAAAGGAACGCAAAATGCATCGCAGCTACTGGCAAAACTTCCCGGAGTGAGAAGGGATTGGGTTACAGACGAAATCCAAATTAACGGAGAGAAAGATGTGGTGCTGTTGGTGAACGATGTGGAAAAGCCACAGGACTATATCCGAGAGGTGAATCCAAAGCGAATAGCCTATGTTGATATCACTTATCGTCCTACAGGAAAGTATGCCGGACATGCCGTTCTGGTGAATCTAAGACTGAAAGACGACTATGTAGGTTGGGACTTCACGCCACTGACTCGTGATGCCTTTTTCTTTAACAACAAGAATGGCGGTTTTCTGACTTTCTTCGCGCCATTCACCTATTCATTGAACAAATGGAACTTTTATGTGTCGCCTAATTATAGGGTTAACCATGGTAAAAATGCGTCGAGCCTTGAGACGGAATATACAGATAAATATAAGAAGAAATCGCTTGGTAAGGTGGACTTAGCACATCCCAACGATATTAGTTATTTTTATGATCCGTCTATAACGGTAGGTGTGGACTACAGGATTGCCAAGGATCACACGCTGTCATTGCAGATGGAGGGCGAATGGACCGACGTAAAGAACAGAACCAGCTATGACTTGGAGACGACGGACTCAGGATTGACGAGTAAGGCAAGCCAGGCATCGTATGACAACTATAAGACGAACGAATATACCGTGGGACTGTTTTATAGCGGACAGATTAAGAATATAAACATCAATAGTGATATCTCATATAACAATTATGCTATTAATGAGAATCGCCTCTACAGCGAGACGGGAATGAATGACAATGTGAACTCGACACATGGAAAGAAGGATTTCATTAGATATTACTTTAATGCTGCCATTCCCTTTGCAAAGAAATGGAACTTCAACATTGACTATTCGTTGATGTGGCGAAAATATATAAACACTAACCTAGCGACTAACGAAGAAATTTATACGTCTATCAACAATCGTAACCGTGTGGGGGGTATGCTGTCTTATCAGCCCACTGACAATTTCAGTATTAGACTTGGTCTGGGGTGGAACAACGTCATCGACAGAAATACTTCAGGTCGTGTCAGCCACACTACTTGGGAACCAGGTGGATCGCTGTTCTGGAAACCATTCAATATACTGGCGTGCAGGGTGAACTATACCTGCGATACAAGCTATCCTAGTCTTGACCAATTGTCTACCAATCAATATAATGTGGACAGGTGGATAATACACATGGGCAATCCATTCCTGAAACAGACTGTGGAGCATCAGGTATATTCTACAGTGAGCATTGACAAGTGGTTCACGCTATATCAGAAAACGTATATCAACCAGAATGAGATTAATTCCATCTATAGCAAGAATGCAAACGGAATGATCGTAGAAAGTAACTTCAATGCGGACAAATCTCAGTTTTGCTATGGCATCACGGGACAGTATCAGTTGCTGAAAGGATTGATGTTCAATGAGGATATTTGTTATTTTACGGAAAAGTTAAGAAACGAGACATACGCATGCGATGAGAATGGACATGGCTTTACCATGCGTTCTGAACTCAATTATATGTTGCAGCGTCAGAAGTTAAGCTTCCGACTCATGCACATTTATGTGAATGATAATAAGGCTGTTTTTCAGGGAGAGCATGTATGGGGATTAAACACGATGATGTTTACAGTGGTCCATCCATTCTTTAAGAATAATATGCCGGTTGCTCTGAACATAGTAGTTCCAATAGACAATATGAATGACAAACGACACGATGGAATTTCGATAGACGGCTACTCCACGAAAACGTATTATACCGATCAAAATAATTCCGGGTTTGGTGTTATGCTTGTTGCGAAATATAAATTTGGAGGAGGCAAGTCGACACGAAAGAGCGACAACAGCTTTAACAACGATGCTGAGAAAAAGGCACCAAGCATTTAGTCTTCAACGGAAAGAGTATAAATTAGAGGAAAGAAACTGGAATTGCTAATGGTGTTAGCATAACAAGTTAGCATACTCCAGCATGTAGCGTGCTCACGCAGATATATGTACATTTATTTTGTTTGTATATCTATAATTTGTACCTTTGCATCGAACTAAAAAAACTATATATGAAATTTAAATTATTAATGACAGCAAAGAATAGTGTTTTTACTATTAGTGTTATATTGTTATTGTTGAATGTTTTTACATCTTGCAGTAAAGACGAAGATAGACTCGTAGATAAGCAATTTGCTAATACAGTATGGATTTGTCGTTATCCTGTTCCATATCACAATGTCTATGCAGAGGCTTATGTATTTTTCCGTGACGGTACTGTAGAAGATTATGGATTGGATAGCCATGATAAAATATTGTATCACTATGCAACTTTTAGTTTCAGCCGTATTGATGCAACTCATATTTCGTTTTCAGAAAAAATGAACCCCATTCTTCTAGACGGAGATCATTTTACTTTTTTAGGTGCTGATTTCGATAAAAGCTCTTATCGTCCAGAAGATTTGGCTTAGTTGTTAATAGCTGAGGAAGAATAACGTATGATTGTGTATAATGAGTTTTTGTATGGAAAAAGTGTTTATATTCTTATTTGCATTTTATAACTTTACACCGAACTAAAAAAAACAATATATGAAATTTAAAATCTTAGTTGTAGCAAAGAAGTTTGCTTTTACGATTAGTCTTATATTGACATTGTTGAGTACCTTTACATCATGTAGTAAAGACGATGACGGTGTTGTAGACAAGGAATTTGCCAACACAGTATGGATTCATCGTTATTCATCTCCGCATGATGATGCTTATGCAGAGGCCTTGGTATTTTACAGTGATGGTACAGTAAAAGAGTTTGGATTGGATAGCCATGATAAAATAATTGATGAATATAGTACTTATCGTTTCTTTCGTATTAATGTAAATCATATTTCGTTTTTAGACACCGATACGAAAGGGTATCTTGTAGATCATAATCATTTTACTTTCTATTTTAATGACTACTACAAAAGTTCTTATCATCCAGAAGATTTGGCTTAGTTGCTAATATAAGAGCAATCGTAAAATATTAAATGCAGTGTCTAGTTATTTAAACGACCTATTCTCCCGCAGATGCCGCAGAGAAAGACTGTTAAGACACTACAAAGACATGTAGTTCGTGCAGTTTGCAGTTTATCTGCGTGAATCTGCGTAATCTGCGGGAGATAATGCCATTCACGTTGATATAATAAATTTGCGAGGGAACACGCTTGTACATTCCTTGCTCTTCCCTTATATGTTTAAACAGCCAAATCTCCCGCAGATCCACGCAGACGAAATAATCATACTTATATCTGTTGTACTTTTAATGCTTGTTTAATAAGGATTATATAGATTTAGAAGATTCATTCATTTTCGGGTAATCAGTATAACCTTTTTCTCCAGGAGTATAATAAGTATCTTTATCCGGTGTATTAAGTGGCGCATCTACTTTAAAACGTTCCACTAAATCAGGATTCGCAATATAAAGTGTTCCAAAAGCTACCAAATCAGCATCGCCAGATGCTATAACTTGATTGGCTGTTTCTTTTGTGTAACGAACGTTTGTGATGATAGTGCCTTTATAAAATTTACGGAAATGCTTTGCAACCTCTTTAATTGCTAAGTCAACTTTTGAAACATCCGTGAATGGTTCTGTAAGATGGATGTATGCTAATGGGTAATCATTTAATCTAGTGATCACATAGTTATACAACTCTGTAGTTTCATCATCAACTTCAATGCCCATCATACCGTGAAGAGCAGGATTAAAACGAATGCCAACTCTTGAAAGATCAACCACTGTTTTTAGTTCGTCAAGTATTTCAAAAATTATGCGAGCTCTGTTTTCTATAGAACCTCCATACTCATCAGTTCTATGATTTGAGTTTTTATGTAGGAATTGCTGTAGCAAGTAGCCGTTTGCACTATGTATTTCTATTCCGTCAAAGCCAGCTTCAAAAGCATTGAGTGCAGCTTGTTTGAAATCATTTACGGTTCTTTTTATGTCGGCAATGGTCATTTCACGTGCTTCTACCGTATCTTTAAAACCTTCAAAAGTAAATACTTGTTGTTTAGGATTAAAGGAAGATGGAGCAAGTGGTTTGTTTCCATTCTGTAAATCGGGATGCGACATAGCACCTGTATGCCACAATTGGGCAAAGATAGTTCCACCCTCTTCATGTACAGCCTTGGTGGTTAATTTCCAACCTTCAACTTGCTCTTTTGAATAAATGGCTGGCACATTGATGTATCCAACCCCTTCAGGACTAATAAATGTTCCTTCGGTAATTATCAATCCAGCAGATGCTCTTTGCTTGTAATATTCAGCAATGAGTGGTGTGGCTACATGACCTTCATTATCAGCTCTGGAGCGAGTCATAGGAGCCATTACTATTCGATTTCTTAATTGTAACCCATTTAAATCATAGGTATCAAAAATTGTTTTGTTCATAATCTTATTTTTTAAATTACTTAATGTTGCAAAATTAATATCAAAGTCAGTTATATCAATTATACATAAACGGGAATATATTATACATTTTACGGATAAGTATTAAAAGATGGTTTTGAAATATAAAAAAAATACAATATTACATCTTAGTTGTAGTCTAAGTGTTATTTCGTAACGATGTGGTTACCAAGGCATAAGTTATAGTATGATCCAACTAACCTGACTGATATATATTGGCAAGTTAGAAAAAAACTAGTAGAAACTAAAGAAAGAAAATGAAATTAACACTAAATTAACGTGCATCTTTCAAATTTTCTCCTTTTTGTTTATTTGTCGTTTTAATCGTATCATAATTTGGATCTGACGTTATTCCTTTAACCATAGTAAAAACGACGTCAATAAGTAGTTCTTCATCAATTTAGGAGTGAGATCCCTCATGAATGACCTTGGCTCTGCATTCGCGGGCAAGATATATTTGCGTGAACGGCATTGTCTCCCGCAGATTTATTGTATCAACATGAACAGCATTGTCTCCACTATGTGGTAACTGTCTTTTGTCTGCGTGAATCTGCGAGAGACATTTGAGGTTTCTTATTTGTAAATTGATTGAGTACGCTTATGTGAATATTCTCTCGCAGATAGCGCAGAGGAATGCAGTAGGCTGCATTATTTCGCAGAGAAAGACAGTTAGTTGCTGGTGTAGTTTTGGGGCTTGTCTGCGATTATCTGCGGGAGAATCGGCTGTCAAAACTTGCAAGACATCAATGTGAGAACCAAAAGAAAATATATTTATCTTTAATAACGTTGCTGTTGTGTCTCATCGCCTTAGCTTACTGATAGCAAAACACCGATTGAACTGTCACAAAAGTGCGGGTTGACATGCCACAAAAGTACCGAAAAACAAGTTCCACTCCGTGAACAAGACTTGATGATTGTTATGACTGGTGGTCGATGGTGTACATTCGACTAGATGGGGGGCAAGGTCTGGTAGACAAGTAGTGTGAATGAAGACTTATGAGCAATAACGAGCCGCTATTTTATAAATAATATTAGCTGCACTCAACATAGCTCAAGCTAGCTCTGCTCTCACTTGCAATCCTGTATTTTGTCTACAATAATGCATCGGCTATTGACAGGAGTCTGTTTTAGACTGATTTATAGCATACCTTTGTCTATACACCTTTCATCTTTTTTAAGAATCCCACCTTTGTTAATCGCCTTGAGTGTTGTAACTTTGTGTTTTATTTTTAAAATACTTTTTATTATGTCATTATCATTTTCACAGTTTGCAGTGAGATGTTCGGCCCAGCTAGAGGCAGATGGACGTTTCGCCACTGCTCGTCTTTATCGTAACGCACTGAAGTCATTCACAAATTACATCCGTCGCAGCGAAGTTCAATTTACCGACTTAACCCGTAAGCGACTTGTTGCCTATGAGCGTGATCTTCGCTATCATAACTACTGCCCCAACACGATTTCTACCTATATGCGTATGCTTCGTGCTATTTATAACAAGGGTGTGGATGCTGGATATGCTCGCTTTGTTTTCCGCCTTTTCCATGATGTCTATACAGGTATTGATATTAGCCGTAGACGTGCTCTCGACGCTAAGGATCTTAAGACCCTTCTCTGTGCCAATATAGAGCAACCAGCACTTAAGCGTACCCAAAAGATTGCGGCATCCTTATACAGTCTGTGCGGCATGTCATTCGTTGACTTTATGAACATTAATTTCAGTAGCGTCAATAGTGGAGTCCTCACTTACAACCGTCATAAGACAGGCACTAGTATAAGCATCTCGGTGATGAAAAAAACAATGAAGATCGTGAATGACTTGAATATGCCTAGGAGTGACATGCGTACCGCAGAAGGTTATCGCCGCTACCAGTCTCGCCTCCGTTATTTCAACTCATGTATATCGCGTCTTGCCGCCGCTCTTGGCATCACTCGCCGTGTTTCCTCATATACGCTTCGCCATTCATGGGCTACGGCGGCCCTTCGCAACCATGTTCCTGTGGAACTTATTAGTGCGGCTCTGGGGCACCGAAGTATCAGAACCACACAGATATATCTAGGTGGTTTTAGTGCGGCTGAAATTGGTGCTGTAAACAGCAAAATATGCCGATATCTTGTCGCTGTATAGTATAAAAATCTAGGGGAAAAAACAGCCGTTACTTCACAAGTAACAGCGTTTGTTATTTGACTACAAATGTATATAAATTTTTACAAAGACGTATGTGTTTTTACATAAATTAACTACAAAACAAATAAGAATGTAAATTAAAGGACATAAGTTATCTTAATGAGTTCTTTTTAAACACATTTTAAACTTTCATATAATTTTCATTCGTTGTTGTGTGCTAACCTTATAAAGTGCGCAAAGGAGATCTTGTATCGTGTTTTTCGTCCATTTTTATATCGTTTACTCCGAATTCGTTCTGTTACTTGTGAAGTAACAGAATTCTAAAACAATAGAATATATAAATGCAATCCCTGAATTAATCACTATCCGATTTAGGTGAGCACTTGGTAAAGACTAAATTGAAAATGTTATCTCTAATATATAGAACAAACAACAGTTATCATAAAACATGTATACTGGCGGATTTCCTAGATGAATATAACAACGATGCTTAATCGCATTAAATACGATATAACTTAAATTGAAGGCCTGTCATGGTGCTGCAGCAGCGGTATCGTGTTTTTTTAAGATTCGTGAGAACCGCGGCCTAATCTTAATATTACTTGAATTTTGATAGAAGTTTGATTCTATCGTTCCCTGTTTATATGAGTCGTTTAACAGGGTTATTCACACTAGAGAGTGTGTACTCCGAATGCCTTTCCCCGTGAGGGGGAGAGGCTTTTTTAATTAGCCAATATGATATTCATTAGAAAGGCAAGATAACAATAGTGACTGATACAAGGAATCTATTCCTGATCTTTTGCTCTTTGTAAAGCCTCTATTTTAAGTTGTGCTGCGATTTTCTTAGCCTTCACGTTTACATCTTTGATGTCCTTCTTTCTGTAATAGCTTCTTGCTCCGTCACGGTCGCTCAAAACGAGTGAGTCGTCGCCAAGATAATCAATGTTGCAGGTATCGTTCTTAGGATTTATTGTAGTAATGGTGTTATTCTTGTTGAATACAGGAGTTGCACTCACAACAACAAGTTTGCCATTCCAAATATGCCAACTAGTGAAATATCCTAACTGAGGATATACAACAGGACTTTCATCTTCAAGTGAACTCTGCGAACTAACATATCCAACGCTTTGTGCAGTCCATTGTCTTCTAAGCCAGAATCCATATTCTCGAGGTACAAGATAAGTCTGTTTCACAGAGTCTGGCATATCTTTCATTATACGCTTCTGCAATTTCTTGCTCATGTTCTCGTAGTTGCGCATCTTCGGCATGACCACGTAGCACCATATACCTTTTAATTCATCTAGATTTACAACTTCGTCGGCAACATGCTTATCAGATTTATTCAATACAACACCAATCCAGTCTCCCACATGTATGCTTCCAAGCACACGCTTTTTGTTGTGAGCGTCAATGATATCATATTTTATTGGGTCGCTCCCATCGTTAGGAAGTAGTAGGATTGTAGAGTCGTTGCAGCCTTCGCAAGCTAGTCCGTAGACAGTCTTATCACCTGTCATTTTCATTTCATCATTAGTATGTCCCGACATAGGGTCAGGCTTGTTGCTACCCTTGTTGCTGCATGCTGTGGTAGACAACAAAACAGCTGATATGATAGCGAATAATTTTGATTTCATAACATTACAAATTTTGTGCAAATATAAGGGAATAATTGTAAAAAATGGATGTAATGGTGGTGTTTTTGGAAATTTTTATCTAAATTTGCACGCTGATAAGCACCAGGGTTCTGTTTATATATGGAACTATGGCAATTCCTTATCTGTTTTTTATATAAAAAATCAACTATAAAATATAATATGGGAAAGAAAATTCAGTTCAGTCTCGTTTATAGAGATATGTGGCAGAGTTCAGGTAAGTTCCAGCCTCGTAAGGATCAGCTTGAGCGCATAGCTCCTGTTTTTATTGAAATGGGTTGTTTCGCTCGTGTTGAAACTAATGGTGGTGCTTTCGAGCAGGTAAACCTCCTTGCTGGCGAAAATCCTAACGAAGCTGTACGTGCTTTTTGTAAACCTCTTAACGAGGCAGGTATAAAGACTCACATGCTTGACCGTGGTCTTAATGGACTGCGTATGTATCCAGTTCCAGATGATGTTCGTGCACTTATGTATAAAGTAAAGCATGCTCAGGGAACAGATATCACTCGTATATTTGACGGTTTGAATGATGTTCGTAACATTATTCCTTCAATAAAGTGGGCTAAGGAAGCTGGCATGACAGCACAGGGTACTCTGTGTATCACAACCTCTCCTGTTCACACATTGGAATACTATTCAAAAATAGCTGATCAGCTTATTGAAGCAGGTGCTGAAGAAATATGTCTTAAGGATATGGCAGGTGTTGGTCAGCCAGCACTTCTTGGTAAACTGACAAAGGCTATTAAGGATAAGTATCCTGAGATTATTATAGAATATCACGGACATTCAGGCCCTGGTTTGTCTATGGCTTCTATTCTTGAAGTTTGTAACAATGGTTGTGATATCATTGATACAGCTATTGAGCCATTGGCATGGGGTAAAGTTCACCCAGATGTAATATCAGTAATCAGCATGTTGAAAAACGAGGGTTTCGATGTACCTGAGATCAACATGAACGCATATATGAAGGCTCGTGCCCTTACTCAGGAATTCATTGATGAATGGCTTGGATATTTCATCAACCCAGCAAACAAGATTATGTCTTCTTTGCTTCTTGGTTGTGGACTTCCTGGTGGTATGATGGGTTCTATGATGGCTGACCTTGGTGGCATTCGTCAGACTATCAACAACCTTCGTAAGAAGAAGGGTGAAGATGAAATATCTCTTGACGACATGCTTGTGAAGCTCTTCAATGAAGTTGAATATGTATGGCCACGTGTTGGTTATCCTCCATTGGTAACTCCTTTCAGTCAATATACAAAGAACATCGCATTGATGAATCTTCTCACAATGGAGCAGGGTAAAGGTCGCTTCGTGATGATGGATGAGTCTATGTGGGGTATGATTCTCGGTAAGAGTGGAAAGATTCCTGGAACAATTTCTCCAGAGTTGATTGAATTGGCTAAGAAGCAGGGACGTGAGTTCACTGATGCTGATCCTCATACATTGTTGACAAATGCTCTTGACGACTTCAAGAAAGAAATGGACGAGAATGGATGGGAATATGGTAATGACAATGAGGAACTCTTTGAACTTGCTATGCATCCAGAGCAGTATCGCAACTACAAGAGCGGTCAGGCTAAGAAAAACTTCCTTGCTGACTTGCAGAAGGCTAAGGACGCTAAACTTGGTGCAAAGACAAGTCCTGAAGAGGCTGCTGCATTCAAGCACGCTAAGGCTGATGCTATCGTTGCTCCTGTAAAGGGACAGATATTCTGGGAATTCCAGGGTGAAGGTGAAGCTGCTCCTGCAGTTGAGCCATATATCGGCAAGGAATACAAAGAAGGTGATGCTTTCTGCTTCATTTGTACTTCATGGGGTGAATTTGAGACAATCAATGCAGCTCTTGGTGGCAAACTAGTAGAAATCAACGCAAAGCAGGGAACAAAGGTTAATAAGGGTGATGTCATCGCTTATATCCAGCGTCCTGAAGCATAATAGAAAATATTATCATTTTTTATATAGAGGGGATTGGGCTATGCCCTTTCCCCCTTTTTTAACTAATAGCTATGGATTATCAGAGTATTATAGATAAATATTATAATGAAGATAACAAACTTCGTTATATATTCATGACTCACAGCAGCCTTGTAACAAAGCGTGCGCTGAAAATTTGTGACTTGCATCCAGAACTGAATCTCAACCGTAGATTTGTTGAGGAGGCTGCAATGCTTCATGACATCGGTATCATAAAATGTAATGCTCCTGGGATATATTGTTTCGGAAATGAGCTATATCTGATACATGGAAGAATAGGTGCTGAGATGATGCGTGCTGAGGGATATCCTGATCATGCCCGCATTTGTGAGCGACATACCGGAGCAGGAATAGGAAAGGAAGAAATAAAAAGACTTGGGCTTCCACTTCCGTATGAGGACTTTTTGCCAGAAACAATGGAAGAGAAAGTGATATGTTATGCTGATAAATTCTTTTCAAAAACTCATCCCGAAGTAGAGAAATCTATAAACGAAGCAGAGAAAAGTCTCGCTAAATTCGGCAAAGATGGCTTAAAGCGTTTTAAGGAATGGGAAATGATGTTCGAATAAGGTTTAAAAAACAAAAAACTAAAGGCTAAGAACAGAAAACTAAAAAGTTATTATTATCTTTGCAGACTGAATGAGGAAAATTTCGTTTATAGCAATTCTGTTGCTCGCTGTCATGTTTGTTATGGCGGGTTCTAACTTCCAATTATTTAAGAGGCACAAGAAATTGGCCTCTGTAGATTCAATGGCTGTAAACGATTCTGTTAAAAGAGATTCACTCGGTCGTGCTATTATCGATACAACCAAGATGGACTCTCTGCAGTTGGCTATCTATCATCACAATAAATTGGTTGATGACTCTATCCATCTTGATTCTTTGAATAAAAAGAAAAAAAACGGTATTGATGCTCCTGTAAACTTCTCGGCAAACGACTCTATGGTGTATGACGCACAGAAAAAAGTGGCGCATCTCTATGGATCTTCTAATGTGAAATACGAGACGATGGACCTGAAGAGTGAGAAGATAGCTCTGAATATGGATAGCAGCATTGTGCATGCAACTGGAGTCTATAAGGATTCTACGAAAGAACTTACAGGAACTCCTACATTTGCTATGGGATCGGATAATTACGAAAGTGATACCATGGCATTCAACTTCAAAACAAAGAAGGGACTTATTCGCAACGTATATACCCAGCAGCAGGAAGGCTTTCTGCGAAGCGAACGATCTAAGCGTAACAACAACGGCGAAATATTCATGCAGCATGGACGTTACACGACATGTGACGAGAAACATCCAGACTTTTATTTAGCACTATCGCGTGCAAAGGTACGTCCTGGTAAGGATGTGGTTTTCGGACCAGCATATCTTGTTGTTGCGGATGTTCCGTTGCCATTAGCTATTCCTTATGGATTTTTCCCTTTCTCGAAGAGTTACTCTAGTGGTTTTATAATGCCAACGTATGGTGATGAAAGTACTCGAGGTTTCTATCTTCGTGATGGTGGATATTATTTTGCCATGAATGATAAGTGGGATTTGAAGTTACTTGGCGAAGTTTATACGAAAGGTTCATGGGGGATAAGTGCTGCAAGTAATTATAGACAGCGATATAAATTTAATGGTAGCTTTTATCTTAGTTATCAGGACACTCAGACTGGTGATAAGGGCATGCCGGATTATACACGTCAGACAAGTTTCAAGATTCAATGGAGCCATAGGCAGGATGCAAAGGCTAATCCCTTTAATAGCTTGTCGGCAAGCGTGAACTTTGCAACATCCAGTTATGAGCGCAACAACATGGGAAGTTTGTACAACCCACAGACGATGACACAGTCAACACGTACATCTTCTGTAAGTTGGAGTACAACATTCTCTAATATCGGACTTTCTTTGAGTAGCACTGCTAACTTGAGCCAGAATATGCGTGACTCAAGTATCGCGATGACACTACCTGACCTAAATATCAGTCTCAGCCGTTTCTACCCATTTAAGCGTGCTCATGCAGTAGGTAAGGAACGTTGGTATGAAAAAATTTCAATGAGTTATACTGGTCAGGTTAGTAACTCTATCTCTACAAAAGAAGACAAACTGTTGAAATCTAGTCTTATCAAGGACTGGAAAAACGGTATGCAGCACCAGATTCCTGTAAGCGGTAATTTTACGTTGTTCAACTACATTAATATCAATCCGTCTTTCAATTTCACCGACCGTATGTACACTAATAAGGTTATGCGTTCGTGGGATGCGAAGGCACAAAAGGAAGTTGCTGATACAACGTATGGATTCCATAATGTATATAACTGGAACCTCAGTGTAAGTGCAAGTACAAAGCTATATGGTTTCTGGACACCAAACCGAAAGATTTTCGGTGATAAGATACAAACGATACGTCACGTGCTCACTCCAACAGTAAGTTTCAGTTATGCTCCTGACTTCGGTGCTTCTAGATATGGATATTATGATACCTATCAGCGTACGAACTCTGATGGTTCTGTAGATTTAGTACAGTATTCTCCATATAAGAATGGATTGTATGGTGTTCCGGGACAAGGAAAAACAGGAAACATTAGTTTCGGTCTTGACAATAATATTGAGATGAAAGTAAAGTCAGACAAAGACTCTACAGGATATAAAAAGTTGAGCATCATTGATAACCTTGGTTTTAGTATGTCATATAATATGGCTGCTAAGGAGAAACCTTGGAGCGACTTGTCTATGAATATAAGGTTGAAATGGTGGAAGAACTATACATTCAACATGAATGCAGTGTTTGCCTCTTATGCTTACGAGCTTGATTCAAAAGGAAATCCTTATGTAGGAAATCATACTTATTGGGGAATGGGCAAGTTTGGACGTTTCCAGGGTATGTCACAGAACATATCATACACATTGAATCCTGAAAAGATAAAGAAATTGTTTGGCGGTGGTGACGATACCAAGAAGGATGATGACAAGAAGAAAAAGAATAATGACGAGGAAGGTGTAGATACAGATATAGAGTCAAATGTTGACGAAACGATGATAGACGGTCAGCGCAAAGCAAAGAAGAAAAAAGATACTAGTAAGGCTGCGACAGATGATGACGGATATATGATGTTTTCTATGCCATGGTCACTTACATTCGGATATGGTATCACTATGCGCGAGAATACTTCTGGTACATTCAATACAAGTAGTATGCGTTATCCTTATAAGTTTACGCAGACTCTTAACTTCAGTGGAAACCTTCGTATCAGTGAAGGTTGGAACATCAGCTTCTCGTCTGGTTACGACTTCGAAAATCATGGTATCAGTATGACAACAGCAAGTTTGCAGCGCGATCTTCACTGTTTCAATATGAGTTGCTCTATTGTGCTAGCTCCTTATACAAGCTATAACTTCACATTCCGTTGTAATGCAAGCACCCTTACGGATGCATTGAAATACGATAAGCGCAGCGGATATAGCAATGCTGTACAATGGTATTAATATATAATATGTCTAGATGATAACAAAAGACAGTATAGAATCAGCCTATTGCTTTTTTCATCAGAAGTGGAATATATATTCAAAGTCAGTAAATGAAAGTCAGAAAGACGACATTGAATATGCTATAGGTAATTATGCCAACGAAATGAATCGCGAATTATATGCTGAAATGTCTAAAGGAAAGAATGGCTTTCTGTTGGAACATTCGACATTCGCCGAGGATATTACTGATGCGATTGCCTATTTAGAACCATTGCTTTAGAATAAATGTGATGGAGTAAAGACTTGATGAGAACACTTCCTTGTTCTGTGTTATATATACTTCTCTATGGCTTTATTCATTTGTAGACATTTCTTTATTTAGTCTTAAATAAAGAAAGATATTTTTACTTTTTCCCCTGTGTCAAACAGTAAATGATGTTACTGTTTTGAACGGTATTACTTTGTTCTTAGATTGGAAATCTAAATCTGTGTTAATGTAGCATGATGCATTGCGGAAATAAAATAAAATTATTATCTTTGCAAAAGAAGATAAAATAAATTATAATATAACTATAACCAGAAAATGAGAACTGTTTACGAATTCTCTGTCAAAGACAGAAAAGGTAAAGATGTATCACTAAAAGAGTATGCCAACGAAGTGCTGCTCATTGTTAATACTGCGACTAAGTGTGGATTCACTCCACAATATGAAGAGCTTGAAAAGCTTTTTGAAACATATCATGCTCAAGGATTTGAAATATTAGATTTCCCTTGCAATCAGTTTGGTCAACAAGCACCAGGAACAGATGAGAGCATTCATAATTTCTGCAAGTTAAACTACGGAACAGAATTCCCACGTTTCAAGAAATTGAAAGTGAATGGTGAAGATGCTGATCCTTTATATAAATTCATGGAGGAACAATTTGGATTTGCTGGTTGGGACGAAACTCACCCAATCTATCCTGTACTTGACAAGATGCTTTCAGAGCAAGATCCTAACTATAAGGAAAATCCAGACATCAAATGGAACTTCACAAAATTCCTTGTAAACAAGAAAGGACAGGTCGTAGCAAGATTTGAACCAACAGAAAAAATAAGCAATATAGCAAATAAAATAGAAGAACTATTAAAAGCTTAGTTTATGGAATATACAAAATGTCTTATCATCGGTAGTGGTCCTGCAGGATACACTGCAGCTATATATGCCGGACGTGCAAATTTGCAGCCAATAGAATATTGCGGAATGCAAATGGGCGGTCAGTTGACACAGACGACTATCGTTGAGAATTTCCCAGGATACCCACAAGGTGTTGACGGTAACCAGATGATGATGGACTTTCGCGAACAGGCTCAGAGATTTGAAGTTGACTTGCGGGATGGTGAAATCGTAAAGGCTGACCTAAGCAAGAAACCTTATATCCTGACAGATGACCGTGGGGTGGAAATTGAAGCAGAAAGTGTGATTATCGCTACTGGTGCCATCGCAAAATATCTGGGACTCGATGACGAGCAGAAATATATGGGGCAGGGCGTAAGTGCATGTGCCACATGTGATGGTTTCTTCTATCGCAAGAAAGTTGTTGCCGTTGTTGGCGGTGGCGATACAGCTTGTGAGGAGGCTACATATCTTGCAGGACTATGCTCAAAGGTTTACATGATTGTGCGTAAGCCTTTTCTCCGTGCTGCTGAAGTGATGAAGAAGCGCGTTGTTGATAACGAGAAGATAGAAATCCTTTACGAGACAAATACTCTAGGTCTGTTTGGTGACAATGGTGTCGAAGGCGCTCACGTGGTGTTCAGGCAAGGCTTGGCTGATGAAAAAAAATACGATATTGCTATTGACGGATTCTTCCTTGCAATAGGCCACAAGCCGCAGACTGAATTATTCAAGGACTATATAAATCTTGATGAACAGGGATTCATAAAGCTGGAAGGTAAAAACCAGATGACAAACAAGGAAGGTGTGTTTGCCGCTGGTGACGTATGCGATCCACATTATCAGCAAGCTATCGTCGCTGCTGGTACTGGTGCTAGCGCAGCCCTTGACGCACAGGAATATCTTAACGAGATCGGAAAATAAACATTCCTGCAAATGTCAATGCACCGTTGGCCATTAGCAACTCGTAACCAAACTTATACCCGGTTGTATGTTGCGTTATCGTATCGATAGCGAAACATATAATCGGGCTTATTATTGCTATATATGGCACCATGTGGTCGTTGGTCTTTCGCTTAGTAAGCAATCCAAACGCAAAAAGTCCCAACAGAGGTCCATAGGTGTATGAACATAGTATGTAAATGGCATCTAACACACTGGTAGAATTGATTACCTTGAATACCAAGATAAAGAGAACAAACAACAAAGCTACACCAAAGTGAGTGATTTTGCGCAGGCGCTCGTCTTTATCACGTTCCATAATATCTACACACCAACTTGTTGTTAGCGCTGTCATGGCACTGTCTGCACTAGAAAAACTAGCGGCTACAATTCCTATCGTAAACAATATAACGACAACCGTACCAAGACTTCCTGAAGCTGCAAACATTGGTAACAAATTATCACTCATCGCAGGTAAGGCAATACCTTGTTTACTTGCAAGCATCATCAATAGTATGCCAAGCGAAAGAAATAAAATGTTTGCAGGCAGAAAGGCAAAACCGTATGTGCACATATCTTTCTGAGCATCACGTAAAGACTTACAGGTAAGGTTTTTCTGCATCATGTCTTGATCAAGACCTGTCATTACTATTACAACAAAGATACCACTGATAAACTGTTTCCAGAAATTCTGCCGTGATATAAAATCGTCGAATACAAACACTCGGCTATGAACATTCGACGCAATAGCGCTGATAGCCTCACCAATATTCATATTCAGCGATGTGATGACATTATATATAATAAGGATTAAAGCCACAAACATGCACAATGTCTGGAAAGAGTCTGTCCATACCAATGTTTTTATACCGCCTTTGCGAGTGTAGAGCCATATCAAACCAACCATACCCAATACCGTTATAGGAAAAGGTATTCCCATGGAATCGAATACAAACTTCTGCAGAATTATGCACACGACATAAAATCTTACGGCAGAGCCAATGAGTTTTGAAAGTAGAAAGAACGATGCACCTGTCTTATATGAGCGTTGCCCAAGACGAGAATTAAGATAACTATATATCGTGGTAAGATTTAGTCGATAGTATACTGGTATAAGGATGAACGCTACAGCAATGTATCCGAATATAAATCCGATACACATCTGTAAATAAGTCATGTCGGTAGTTATAGCCATACCAGGAACACTGACAAACGTAATTCCAGATATAGAGGCTCCAATCATACCGAAAGCAACCATATACCAAGGTGAACGTCTGTCGGCACGATAGAAAGTCTCATTATTCGCTTTTCTGCTTGTAATTCTACTAAATAAAAGTAATATGCAAAAATATGCAAGTATGGTGAATATAATTATCATAATGGGTGCAAAATTACTAAAAAAGCATGTAAACATACAAAATAGCGATTTCTTTTTTGTACCTTTGTGAATAGAAATAGAGACAAAATCGTAACAACAAATACTTTATCATGAGACAGAAAAGATTCATCCTTCAAGAGAATGAAATTCCAACACATTGGTATAACATTCAGGCAGATATGCCTAACAAGCCTCTGCCACCACTTAATCCGGCAACACATAAACCTTTGGATGCCGATGACCTGAGCCATATCTTTAATAAGGAATGTTCAAAACAGGAACTGGATATAGAACATGCATGGATAGAAATACCAGAGGAAGTGCGTGAGAAGTATACTTATTATAGATCTACTCCTCTAGTAAGAGCTTATGCATTTGAAGAGGCTCTTGGAACTTCTGCACATATTTATTTCAAGAATGAAAGTACAAACCCACTTGGTTCACATAAGATAAACTCTGCGATTCCGCAATGCTATTACTGCAAACAGGAAGGTGATACGAATGTAACAACTGAAACTGGAGCAGGGCAGTGGGGAGCAGCATTAAGCTACGCTGCAAAACTGTACGGACTTGAAGCTGCTGTATATCAAGTAAAGATAAGTATGCAACAGAAGCCTTATCGTTCTGCAATTATGCGCACTTTTGGTGCAACGGTAGAAGGCTCGCCATCTATGAGTACACGCGCAGGAAAAGATATCATAACTCGTGACCCTAATCATCCAGGTTCTTTAGGAACAGCTATAAGCGAGGCTATAGAACTTGCTACCACTACTCCAAATTGCAAATACACTCTTGGCTCTGTACTGAATCATGTAGCATTGCATCAGACAGTTATAGGTCTTGAAGCTGAGAAACAAATGGAAATGGCGGGTGAATATCCTGATACTGTGATAGCATGTTTTGGTGGAGGAAGTAATTTTGGCGGTATCGCATTTCCTTTTATGAGACACAACATTAAAGACGGCAAGAGAACAGAGTTTATTGCAGCTGAACCAGAAAGCTGTCCAAAGCTTACACGTGGAAAGTTTGAATATGATTTCGGAGATGAAGCAGGTTATACACCTTTATTGCCGATGTTCACTCTTGGGCATGATTTCAAGCCCGCTAACATACATGCAGGTGGTTTGAGGTATCATGGAGCTGGTATGATAATTAGTCAGCTTATACGAGATAATTATATGCATGGTGTAGATATTCCTCAATTAGAGAGTTTTGAGGCTAGTATGATTTTTGCACGTGCCGAAGGTATAATCCCAGCACCAGAGAGTGGTCACGCTATAGCTGCGGCAATAAGAGAGGCAAAGAAAGCCACGGAAGAAGGTAAGGAGAAGGTTATCCTTTTCTGTCTTTCAGGTCATGGATTAATAGATATGACAGCCTATGAAAGTTATATTAATGGTGATCTTCAGAACTATAGTATAACCGATAGTGAGATTGAAAAGAATCTTGAAGATGTTCCGCAATTTGATATCAATGAAATTGAGAAATAATAGTAAGTAACATATACGAGACAAGCCCAGTCACATAATTTGGCTGGGCTTGTCAGTTCTAAAAATTATAATTAAAAATTCAATTAGTCGTATGAGTCACATTTCTATTAGTCGAAAAAATTGATACCAAACAATATCAGATGCCATATATTGGCAAATAACTTGTTCTCGTAAATAGTACATTTATTTACTTGAAAGTCAATTTAATAGGGGGGAGTGAATAAAACAACTTTTAAAATGACATGGGCAAAAAATAAAGCGTTCACACGTTCTACATGTTTGCCCTTAATTTGTCATTTTAACCTGTCTTCGATTGACAGGATTCAAAATCAAACAATGACTTGTATGAAATTGTATGATTTTGAACGAGTTAATCTATTCGCATTAAACATTTCTCTTCTTATGTTATATTTCCTGATGTGATTTCGATATTTAAAAAACATCTTTATCATTTATTTTTTAGCTTGATTAATAAAGTTGCGAATGATACTATATATAATTATTAATTGTAACGTTGCAAAGATAAAATATTAAATTTAAAGGTCCTACTCAAAATGTTAATAATTTATGTATCGTTTGTTGTTAGTTTATCCTTATGTGTAATTTGCTTGATTTTATCGCTAATATTCTATCTCAAGTTAATAAAACAGGGGTATATGTTTAAGCATTTACACATCAAAATATTAAACTTCAAACAAAGGTGGACAAATTGGTGGACAAAAAAGTAGAGCATTTTTGTCCACCAAACTATACTATTCGATATTTTGTTATGTATATTACAAATATTCAATTACATGTTTTTCAACATATTTCTTAATATAACAACCGCATCTCCGACGGTAGGTATATTATTTACGCTTAACAGACGTCTAGTTGCAACTTGCCTAAAATCACATCTACGTGGATTTCTTCCTACATAGTTAATAACAGCAGAGAAAGTGCTACTTTGGTAATAAGCACTTTCTAGATTGCTCACAAACTGCATATTCATCTTTCCTTGCCTTAGCATGATCTTCTCACAGCCTAGACGTTTACCAAGTCGACGAAGAGTTACAACCTGCATGAGTTCCTCTCCCTCCTTTGGAGTTTCACCAAATCTATCGATAATTCGTTTCCTGTATAGTGCCAGTTCATCATCGTCATTGATGCTGTCGAGTTCACGATAAAGTAGCATTCGCTCGCTGCTTCCAGGAACATAATTGTCGGGGAAATACATCTCTAAGTCGCTTTCAATAGCACAATCTTCAACAAATTCATCACCAGTGATATTGTTGCCTTCAGCCATTTGTTGGGCATAGACATCCTGAAATTCATCATTCTTCAGTTCAGTTACAGCCTGACTAAGAATTTTCTGATATGTCTCATATCCTAGATCTTCCATGAATCCGCTTTGTTCTGCGCCAAGAAGATTACCGGCTCCACGTATGTCAAGATCCTGCATAGCAAGATTAAAGCCACTTCCTAAATCAGAAAATGTCTCAAGAGCTTCCAATCTACGGCGTGCTTCAGATGTAAGTACACTCTTTGGGGGCGCAAGAAGATAGCAGAAAGCCTTTCGGTTGCTGCGTCCAACTCTGCCGCGCATCTGATGAAGGTCGGAAAGTCCGAACCGATGTGCGTCATTTATTATTATTGTATTGGCATTACTTATGTCTATACCGTTCTCAATAATAGTTGTTGACAGCAAGACATCATAGTCGTAGTTCATAAAGCCGAGAAGAATTTTTTCGAGTTCTTCTGGTTTTATTTGTCCATGACCTATGGCAATACGGCAATCTGGTACATATTTATGTATAAGGTTGGCAATCTCTTGTAAGCTGCTAATACGGTCGTTCACAAGGTAAACTTGTCCGTTACGACTCATTTCAAAGTTAATGGCATCTGCTATAACTTCGTGACTGTATGTTGCTAATTCGGTATGTATTGGATATCTGTTTGGCGGCGGAGTGCGTATAATGCTCATGTCACGTGCCCCCATTAAAGAAAATTGCAATGTACGCGGTATTGGTGTTGCAGACATTGTGAGTGTATCAACATTGGTCTTTAACTTACGAAGTTTTTCTTTTGTAGATACACCGAATTTCTGTTCCTCATCAATGATAAGGAGACCTAAATCATGCCATTTTACAGAACTGCCTATAAGTTTCTGCGTTCCAATTAATATATCAATCTTACCGGATTCTAAATCTTCGAGTACCTGTTTCGTATGTTTTGTGGAACGTGCTCTTGATAGATACTCAATTCTGACAGGCATGCCTTTAAGACGACTCAGGAATGTTTGATAATGTTGATAAGCTAATACAGTTGTAGGTACAAGTATTGCAACCTGCTTACTGTCACATGCGGCTTTGAAAGCTGCGCGGACTGCAACTTCTGTCTTTCCAAAACCTACATCACCACAAATAAGTCGGTCCATAGGACGTGCGCTCTCCATATCACTTTTGACATCTTGTGTTGCCTTGCTTTGATCTGGAGTGTCCTCGTATAGGAAGCTAGCCTCAAGTTCATGCTGCATATAACTGTCATTACTATATGCAAATCCTTTTTCATGTCGGCGTTGAGCGTATAGTTTGATAAGGTCACGTGCAATATCTTTGATGCGTTTCTTGGTTCTTTCCTTAAGTTTGTCCCAAGCTCCGCTTCCAAGAGTGCTAAGACGCGGAGGTTCTCCTGTATCACTGCGTCTATATTTGCTTATCTTATATAGTGAGTGGATGCTCACATCTACCTTGTCATTATGTTGGTAGATGATGCGTATAACCTCTTGATAGCTGTTGCCTGCTGGTACACGTACAAGACCACCAAACTTACCAATACCGAAATCTATGTGGACAATGAAGTCACCAGGTTCCATTTCCTGAAGTTCTTTCATCGTGAGAGCGATCTTTCCTGTTCTAGCACTATCACTCTTCAGGTTGTATTTATGGAAACGGTCAAATATCTGATGATCAGTGAAGAGACATATTTTTAAATTGGAATCGGAAAAGCCCTCATGGATAGTTTTATTCACAGGCTCAAAGACGATTGAATTTGCTTGTGGCGAATCCATATCGGCAAATATGTCTTTTAATCTTTGTGTCTGCTTTTCACTATCTGCAAGTATATAAAGTTTAAAACCTTTAAGAATATAATCCTCAAAAGCTTGCGTTAGTAAATCAAAGTTCTTATGGAAAAGTGGTTGCGGCGTGATGTCAAACGCTATGGATGCATCACGAATAGCTGTGTTTTGCGAAGAATGCTTCACTGCAGACTTAACGTTTGGCCCAAATTCAATACGACGGAACGCTGCTGCATCTTCTGTAAATTGGTATGGACTGACAAGAGACTTGTCACGATTAAGTTCATTCACAATTTGCTTTTGTTCAACCTCTGTAGCACCTTCAAGTCTATCGGTAAGAGCCTGTGAAGAGAAACCGTCTTTGTATATCCGTTCTATGACATCGTGGATATACGTGAAGTCCTTCATGACAAGAAATGTGTTGTCGGGGAGGAATTTCAGAAAAGAAATCTTCTCAGAGGTCGTATTCATAAGTTCTGGAACAACCTCTATGCTGTCACGTTTATCTTTTGATAACTGGTCCTGTACTTCAAAAGTACGGATAGTATCTATTTCATCTCCAAAGAAATCTATACGTAAAGGATATTCACAACTAAAAGAATATACATCCAATATGCTACCACGAACGGCAAACTGTCCTGGTTCGTAAACATAGTCAGTCTCTGTGAATCCATATTCACGCAATATATGTTCTACATCAGTTATGTCGATATTCTGTCCTTTCTTCAAGGATAATCGTCTTTCGTCAAGTCGTTTTTTAGATACAACTAACTCTGCTAAAGCATCTGGATATGAAACAATGAACAGCGCTTCGCTTGTGTTGTTACGTGCGGCGACTTTGGCTAGAACTTCTGTACGTAGTATCTCATTTGCACTATCGCGTTGCCCATGCTTGGCAGCACGTTTATATCCAGAAGGGAAAAACAGTACATTGTCTGACTCAATAATTTGCATGAGGTCATGATACAAATATCCAGCCTCGTCAGCATCTTGCAGTATAAATAAAAAAGTATTGTCTAGTTTGTCTGAAAATGCAGAGAATATTACCGGAGTTGCAGAACATGACAATCCCTTCAAAAAAATATTACCGACGGTATTATCTTTAAGTAACTTCATCAAAGCTCCAATCTGAGGAGCTTTACCATAAATATTTCTTATTTCTTTAATGTCCAATTCTAGTCTTTTAACTTGGGATATTTACGAAGCCAGCCATCAAGTCTGAGACGCATAACTCCGAAAAAAGCTTCGCCAAAAATACCACCGTTCATTTTACTCACTCCTTCACGACGGTTAACGAATATTACAGGAACTTCTTTAATCTTAAATCCTATCTTATAAGAAGTGTATTTCATTTCTATCTGGAAAGCATATCCCTTGAAACGGATATCATTCAAAGATATTGTTTCGAGTACACGTCGCTTGTAGCATACAAATCCAGCTGTAGTGTCATGAACTTTGAAACCAGTAACAATGCGTACGTATTGGGATGCAAAATAGCTCATCAGCACTCTGCCGATAGGCCAATTCACAACGTTTACTCCGCTCACATAGCGTGATCCAACAGCAACATCGTTGCCTTCATCATGAGTAGCTGCATATAGACGTGGTAAATCTTTAGGATCGTGGCTGAAATCAGCATCCATTTCAAAAATATAACTATACTCGCGATTCAATGCCCATTTGAAGCCTGCAATATAAGCAGTGCCAAGTCCTTGTTTCCCCTTGCGTTCAATGATAAATAAACGGTCAAAGAATTCTGTATCAATTAGACGATGCACAATATCGGCAGTTCCGTCAGGACTTCCGTCATCAATTATAAGAATATGAAAACATTTTTCAAGACTAAATACGGAACGTATAATATTTTCAATATTCTCTTTCTCGTTGTATGTGGGAATAATTACGATAGAATCACTTTCATGCATAGCTATTCAATATTTTAATATTTTGCAAAGATAGTGCAAGTTGTGAGAAGAACAAAATAAATAACAAAGTTTTTATTTTATTGGTCTGGGTTTTCAACAAAGCCTTGGTATTCAGGAGAAATGGCACTCATTACTGCTGCATAGCTCTTATCCATTTGGTTCTTAACATTCTCTGGTCCTTTACCGATTGGTGCAATAGGCTTATGGATAGTGAGTTTAAGTGGATGCCAGAATATCCAGTACTTATCTTTCATGCGTGGCTTAACATCAAAACTTCCGTTTATTGTCAATGGTACAACAGGTAACTGAAGATCGTCGGCAAGCATAAAAGCACCACGACGAAATACTCCCATGTGACCTGTAAACGTACGTGCGCCTTCTGCAAAAACGACCAACGACATACCTTCTTTCAATATAGAACGTGCCTGATCATAAGTAGCCCTTATCTTTGATGGACCACTCTTGTCGACAAAAATATGATGAGCATATTTACATGCGGTGCCAATCAAAGGAATTTTGCCAATACCTTTTTTCATCATCCATTTGAAATTTCTTCCAAGAAAGCCGTATATCAAGAATATGTCAAAAGCTCCCTGGTGGTTTGCTACAAAAACATACGACTGTTTTGGATCAAGATTCTCACGTCCTTCAACCTTAACAGGAAGAAGAAGTATTCTTATCCACAACCAAGACCACCATTTACCAGGATAGTATCCCCAGAAATGTCCGTTACCTAGCATGCAGCCTATAACTGTTACTAATGATGTGAAAATGCTGTCAATAATTAATATCGGCAGACAGATAAACAATTGGTAAAGTCGATAAAGATATTTCATATTGCCTTAATGTTTTATTTCTTTATTTTCAATGTTATGACAGTAATTTCTGCTGTTACACCAAGTCTGAAAGGAAGCAATGCACCTATTCCGCTTGTTACATATAGATAGCGACCTTGTTTTTCATAAAGCCCGCGATCATTTGGATATACGAAAGCTGTAGGACGCAATCCGAATATGCTGATTTGACCTCCATGTGTGTGACCGCTAAGTGTTAACGCAGCATTACTTTTTGGTAATATTCTAGATTCCCATGTCATTGGATCATGTTGCATAAGTATCACACAATCGTTTTTCTTTACTCCTCTCATCGTCTTTTTCATATCAGACCTGTCAGGAAAACGTCCTGTTCCACAATTGCCTTCGCCTGCTATGATAATAGAATCTTTGTGATTTGCAGAATAATATGCTTTATGTTCATTGTTTAGAAGCTGCCAACCTATTGATTTTTCGTATTCACGTAATTTACGCTCGTTTGCTGCTTTTTCCTGTGGTGTCCCAGTTTGGTACATGCTATAATCATGATTTCCAAGTACACTATAAACAGGTACATTCGTGTTTTTTGCTATTCGTGATAGAAGGTTCTTGTAACGATATAGCTCTGAAGGCTGAATGTTTTGTAAATCCCCGGCAAAGCAAATGATATTAGGTTTGAGAGCAGATATTGTGTCAATGTCACGTACTAAGCAGTCTTCCATGATATTGTGGAATGAGTTAATGTGAGCATCTGAAAATAAAACTATTCTCAGTCCGTTAAAACTTTGTGGAAGTCCCTTGATGGGTATATCAACATTTACGACTTCCAATTTTCGTGGTCCGATAGTGAATCCGTATATAATCATAATGACAGAAACTACAGAAAGAAGTATTCCTATGATGTTTCCCCAATTATGAGGCGTTTTATGTTGCACGCAGTGTCTCCAACCAAGAAATGAGCATACTGAAAATATCATTTTTGGAACTGTAAATATTCCCAATATCATTAAGTATCCCACTAAAATCCGCATATCGTCAGGAGCGAATTTCTTACTAAATGTAAAATACAGGCTAACTATAATTATAATTGTGGCTGGTGTCCACCACACAAGTCTTTTCCATAGGTTGTAATTTTTCCTATGTCTTAGATAGTGCATGTCTATATACAAGTCGGGGAGCACTAGCGCCAACATTATCAAAAATATTATTTTTGCTATCATTATTCAATAAAATATAAATGCTAAAACATTATGCAAATTTCAAAAACTTTTTCACTAATTCTACGGGTATGCCTCTTCTGTTTGCATAATCAACAATCTGGTCATTGCCAATTCTTCCCAAATCAAAATATTTGCTTTGTGGATGCGCGAACATGAAACCGCTTACACTTGCATGGGGAGTCATCATTCCACTCTCGGTAAGTCTTATTCCTATTCCTTTCATGTCAATGATGTCGCTGATAATGAAATTGAGACTGGTGTCTGGTAATGAAGGATAACCAACAGCTGGTCTTATTCCTTGATATTCTTCATTATGAGTCTGCTTCATTGTAAGCTCTTCATTAGGAGCATATCCCCAATATTTGCGTCTTACTTCTTCGTGCATTCGTTCTGCAGTCCCTTCTGCTAATCTATCTGCAAGCACTTGAGCCATCATTCGCTTATATTCATCATTGATGTATTTTTTCTGCAATTCAGCGTCTACTGTTGTTGCAAATACACCAACATTATCTTTTATGCCAGTTGAAGCTGGGCGTACAAAATCCGTCAGACATAAATTTGGCAATCCATCAGGGATAAGTTTCTGCTGTCTGAGCATTGGAATTCTAATGCCGTTTAATATCAAATCATCGCCATCACTGTTTGCATCAAGAATCTCAAATACAGCATGAGTATAATATTTACCATACCATTCATGCAACATCTGCTCGGCATCACCACGAAGCTTCATCTTTTCTGCTTCTGGTTTGCCGTTCATGTTCCATGCATGATAGAAATAAATCCAGTTTATGTATGGTTCTATATCCTGTATGTTATAATGAATGGTCATCTTTTTCTAATCAATCGGCTAAACATTGAATGCAAGAGCTTCACCTCTGCTGTCATCTATAATGTTATCGTTATCATAAACAATGTTACCGTTGCATATCGTTGTCTTAACCTTATTATTATAAATATGTCCCTCCATAGGACTCCATTTGCATTTGCTTTGTATTATGTCTTTTGTCACTTCCCATTTACACGACGGTTGTATCACTACGATATCAGCCTTATATCCTGTACGAAGGAATCCGCGTTTGTTTACATGAAAAAGAGTTGCTGGATTATGGCACATTAGTTCAACTATACGTTCAATAGAAAATATGCCTTCGTCAACAAGTTCAAGCATAGTGACAAGTGAGAACTGAATCATAGGCATACCAGAAGCCGCTTTACAGCATCCTCCTTGTTTGTTTTTGAGCTCATGCGGTGCATGGTCTGTACCTATAGTAGTAATTCTTCCGTCATTTAAAGCTCTTCTTATCTCATCTCTGTCATGTTTCGTTTTTATAGCAGGATTGCATTTTATCAGTGCGCCTAAAGACTTATAAGCTTCATCGTAAAAATAAATATGTGCTATTACCGCTTCTGCTGTTATTTTATCATCGTATCCGAAAAGTTCAAGCTCACTTGCTGTTGTAACATGTGCAACGTGCAGTCTGGTGTTATACTTTTTTGCGAGGTTTACGGCTGCTGATGTACTTTTATAACATGCACGTTCACTTCTTATCAAGGGATGCATTGTTATATCAGGGTCGTCATTTTCCTGTTTTGCCACATTCATGTTAGCATTTATAATATCGGTATCCTCACAATGAGTCATCAATATGATGTCGTTTTCAGCGCAAGTTTTGAATATGTTATTCAATGACTCAGTCTTGTCAACAAGCATATTACCTGTACTTGCGCCCATAAAAAGCTTTATGCCAGGAATCGTATGGCGGTCGAGCGACTTGAATGTTTCGGCATTTGATATTGTTGCTCCATAGAAAAAGCCGTAATTTACAAGACTATTTTTCTGGGCGATGTGTAATTTATTATTAAAAGCTTCAATTGATGTCGTTTGTGGAGAAGTGTTTGGCATATCAATATAGGATGTAACACCACCACAAGCTGCAGCTCTGCTTTCGCTTTTTATATCAGCTTTGTCAGTTAATCCTGGTTCGCGGAAATGCACATGGTCATCAATGATTCCTGGGATAACAAAACACCCCGAGGCGTCTACGATCTTGTCGTAGGCTCCGCGGGGAGTTTCACCTTCAGCATAGACTCCGGATATAATATCATCAGTGATTACAATGTCGCCCAATACAGAGCAACCTTCATTTACTATTGTTCCACTTTTTATTAATATTCTCATCTTTAAGGTTTTATGAATTCTATAACCTTATTTCGTCATAGGCGCTGGAGAAGGACTAGCCATCTCGTTTGGTGTAGGGGCGGTGCTAGGTTGTGCTGGAGCTTGTGTTGGTTGTGAGTTTGCTGGAGCACCACGCATACCGTTCATAATCTGTTGGTTTTCAAGAGCTTTTTTGTAATAGTCCTTAACATATTGGTCGTTCTTGAAATTATCAGTAGCCTTACTCATAATGTCTTCTATCCACGGTGTTAGTTCTGGATATTGGTATCCAATAGTTACCATGAAGAATACACCAGGACCAAGAATGTTATCAAAGTTCTCGGTAACGAAACTAGTAATCAAATTATCTTCTTGTTGAGATAAACGTGCAGCTTCCTTATTGAGGTTGGCATTTACGATATTCATGTTTCTACCGTTCATGATAGCTTGGTCATGCTTATGAACAAGTTCGTTTTCAAGGCTCTTCATTTGGTTATATTTATTGAAGAACTTGAATAATTTATCATTGAGCGGAGTTCCGGTTACGGTTTGCTGTGTATTGTCTATCTTGATGTTAATGTCGCCATCTTCAATAACTAGAGGTAAAACGCTTTCGTCATCCATGAAGATGTTTGCCATTCGTACAGAGTCGAAGGCTCCTTGAAAGTGGAATTGTCCGTGTACCACATCACATGAGTCTATAGTTTTGAATTCATTGTTTTTTAGAACTTTCAGATATAGCATTCTTCCATCAAGGTTAGATACATTTGATGTGCCGATTACATTATATGATTTTCCACATGACGTTAGCGTTAAAGCTAGTAGTGATATAATTGGATACAAAAATTTAATCATAAACAGTTTTCCTTTTTCTTTAAAAGCAAAGATAACATGTATAAGTGAGGTTCGAAAAAAAATTCATGCTATTTAAATTATATAACATAACTTTTATGTTTTTTTCGTAATTCAGATACGTGCTTTCTTTGGATACTATATATTAGAGTTGTTTTTCTTTTCTTTCTTTATTTCCCATTCAATTCTGTGCGTGGTGTATATTTCCAATATTGCGGCAATTAGCAGAAGTACCACCCACTTATTATATATATAAGAAAAATAGTCTAATGAATTGCTGAATGCTGGACGTATGAATCCATATACATTATCTACCATAAGAATCCCTGAGAATATGAATACCATATCAGCTAGATTCATTATGTTTTTCAATCTGCGAATGGTTATGTTATTTCCTTGGTATTCCTGCATCATCTGCATTGTAGCAAACAATACTGTGCCAACAAGGAACAGCCAACTTGCTATTTGCTGCTCAAACATAAAAACGAAGCAGCCAATACCGATAACCATCAATATGCCGCCAAGCAGAAATAAAATGCTTTGTAACTTACTCTGTTGTTTCATTATTAGTATTTAAAGGCTTCTCGTCATCACTAAGTACATAGATATCTTCATCATCAGCTTTCATGAAATAACGTTCACGTGCAATCTTTTCGATAGTCTTCGGATTTCGTCTTATCTCTCTCAGCTGTTTAGAGTCATCTTCATACTGTTTGTTGTATTTCTCGATATCGCTCTGCAAATTACTTATCTGCAGCTCAAGTTGGATACGTCTCATAAAACTGTTCTCGTCGATAAATCCAACGATGAGAACAGCGAGCAGCGTCACTACAAGATACTTATAGTGAGCGATAAACCCCCATACAACACCTAAACGACTTGCCATATTTATATTATTTGTTTGCAAAGATAATAATTTTTGCTATCTTTGCATCATCAATTATAAAAATAATGGAAGAATATATTGTTTCTGCCAGAAAATACCGTCCAATGACATTCGACTCGGTTGTCGGGCAAAGCGCACTCACCACGACATTGAAAAATGCTGTTAAAGGTGGAAGACTTGCTCATGCATACCTTTTCTGTGGTCCAAGAGGTGTCGGAAAGACTACTTGTGCACGTATTTTCGCAAAGGCTATCAACTGTGAACACCCACGCGAGGATGGTGAAGCTTGCAATGAATGCGAGAGTTGTAAATCTTTTAATGAGCAACGTTCCTATAATATCTTTGAACTTGATGCAGCCAGCAACAACTCTGTTGAGAATATCAAGGCTCTGATGGAACAGACTCGTATTCCGCCGCAGATAGGACGTTACAAGGTTTTCATTATTGACGAGGTTCACATGTTGTCTACAGCAGCGTTTAACGCATTCCTTAAAACTCTTGAGGAACCGCCTGCTCATGTTATTTTTATTCTTGCAACAACAGAAAAACATAAGATTCTGCCGACAATTCTTTCACGCTGTCAGATATATGACTTTGAACGTATGACGGTTTCCAATACTATAAATCATCTTAAAAGCGTTGCTGACAAAGAGGGGATTAAGTATGAGGAAGAAGCTTTGAGCGTAATTGCAGAAAAGGCTGATGGCGGTATGCGCGATGCTTTGTCTATATTTGATCAGGCTGCAAGTTTCTGCATGGGAAACATAACTTACCAGAAAGTTATAGAAGACTTAAATGTTCTTGATTCTGAAAACTATTTCAAAGTCGTGGATTACTCTCTAACAAATAAGGTTAGTGATATTATGCTTTTGTTGAATAACATCCTAGGTAAGGGATTTGATGGTGGAAATCTTATTAATGGTTTAGCTAGTCATGTGCGTAATGTGCTTATGGCTAAAGACCAACAGACTTTATCGTTACTTGAGACAAGTGAGCAACAACGCCAGAAGTTTTATGAGCAGGCTCAGAAATGTCCTGTAGATTTTTTATATAAGACACTGAAAATTCTTAATCAATGTGATATAAACTATAAGCAAAGTAGCAACAAGCGACTACTAGTTGAAATTTCGCTTATTCAGGTGGCACAGATAACACAGCCGGATGATGATTCGGCAAGTGCGAGGCGTAGCCCTAAAAGATTAAAATCCCTGTTTAAGAACCTGATTTTATCTCAGCAAAAGGCAGCATCGCAGGTAGCTGCCGCTAAGAGTCATGCCTTGTCTCCAAGAGACAGGAATAAAGAGGTTACTCAGGAACCTCAAGAGGAAAACGTATCTATAGTAACAGCTTCTGTACCCGATAATAGTTCCGATTCGCTACAAAGAGTATCGGGAGCGGCAAGGCATAAGGTAAAGTTGAATAATATAGGCTTTACATTTAAGTCTGCTAGAACCAAAAAAGAAGGACAAACTGTAGATTCTGACGAAAAATATAGAACCAATAAGGAAGAAGTTGGTCACTTCTCACAAGAGGATTTGGAAAGATGTTGGTTGGGCATGTGCACTAGAATGCCACAAACATTGAAAGGTATAGCTTCTCGTATGAAGAATATAACTCCTATAATTTCAGATTATCCAGTGATAGAAGCGGTTATAGATAACCAAATCCTATTAAATCAGATTGATGAGATTAAGCCGCGAATAAGAAAAACACTTGCTGGTGATCTTCACAATGGTAATATAAAGATAAAACTCAGGCTGGCTGAAGCCGCTGAGGTAAAGCAAATAATGTCTAAACGCGATGTTTTTGAGTCTTTAAAGAAAGATAATGACTCGTTTAGCAAACTATGTAAGAATCTAGAACTTGATCTTACATAGTGTTGTGGTTTCTGTTTTACAGAAATTACATGTATAAAGTTGTTTTAGTTGTAGACTTCACTCTACCAGAAAAAGTTTTTTTAATGTCACTAATGTTATAATGTCACAAACCCTTTGTTTATAAGGGTTTAACGAGTGACATTAAGTGACATTATCGGGGTAAAAGTGACATTAAGTTCAGGATTACACTTGTTTTTTGCGTTTTTTCCCCAATTATGCTATTTGCATAATACATACTTTTTGTAGATGTTAAGTTTAAAATGAACTTAAAGACAGATTTCAAAACAGCATGAATAGATTCTAAATCTGCACTGTAAATATAAATACACGTGAGAGAAAACGTTTGAAATCTGTAGATCTGTTTACAACTTTAGAAAATAAGAAATTACCCAAATTATCACAATAATTGGGTAATTAGATTACCTCAGTGCGTGTGTAAACCGATTACCCAACGTGGGTAATCGGATTACCTAACGTGAGTAACTTGATTACCTACGTTGGGTAATTGAATTACCCGACGTGAAAAAAATTATTACCCTGTACATGTAAACACATTATTATCAATAATATGTTAAGATAAGAATGTATACTACACAAGAAACACAATGAAATCTGCTAATTTAAGTATCATGATGATTCCAACCATTATGAATTGTCTCAGGTTGAAAAGTACCAATACAGGCAAAGCATATTTGGTAAAAAATCGCCAAAAACAGGTGTGATTTGCAGTTTAATGTCACTTTTACCCCGATAATGTCACTTAATGTCACTCGCTAAACCCTTATGAATAAAGGGTTTGTGACATTATGACATTAGTGGCATTGAAAAAACTTTTTCTGGTAGAGTTCCGAACTTATTTATGGAGAATCTCATCCCTTAAATTTACGGAAAACTAAAACAGTTTCGTTTTTTTATAATATTTGATATTACTATATTTAAAAAATAATCGGAATAATCTAAAGATTTAGATTATCCCGATATTCATTATATCAATAATTATCAAATAAGTGGCATTCCTAAACTTTCGCATTCGCTGCGCATATCTTCAGGCCAAATGCTAGCCTGTATTTCTCCGATATGTGCTTTATGAAGCATTACCATGCAAAGACGGCTTTGACCTATACCTCCACCAATGCTTAGAGGAAGTTTTCCTTCGAGCAATTGCTTGTGGAAATATAGTTTTTCGCGATCTTCTTTACCTTCAAGTTTTAATTGGCGTAATAACGCTTCTTTATCTACTCTTATACCCATAGAACTCAATTCGAATGAACGTTGGAGAACAGGATACCAGATAAGAATATCACCATTAAGACCAGCTTTTCCATTCTCAGCGATTGTACTCCAATCATCATAGTCAGGAGCACGACCATCATGTTTCTTGCCATCAGTCAATTTTCCTCCAATTCCTTCAATAAATACGGCACCGTATTTCATACATATAGCATCCTCACGCTCTTTAGGAGATAAGTCTGGATACATATCAATAAGATCCTGACTGTGAACGAAGTGAATCTCACTAGGAAGGAATGGCTTTATTTCAGGATAGGTTTCACATGTTAGGTATTCTGTTCGTAATATTGCGGCATATATGCGTCTTACTACGTCTTCTAGGAATGAAATTGTGCGCTGATCTTTTGTTACAACAGCTTCCCAATCCCATTGGTCTACATATAGTGAATGAAGGTTATCTAATTCTTCGTCAGCACGAATCGCATTCATATCAGTATATACACCATAT
Organism: Prevotella herbatica; assembly: GCF_017347605.1. NCBI lineage: Bacteria > Pseudomonadati > Bacteroidota > Bacteroidia > Bacteroidales > Prevotellaceae > Prevotella > Prevotella herbatica. The sequence continues at coordinate 708,297 of NZ_AP024484.1, read as the reverse complement.
CCTGGCTCAATATTGTATTCTGCAAGTGTAAGTCTTTTCCATTTTGCAAGAGAATGGACTACTTCTGCTTTTGCGTCGCCTAAATCCTTTATTGGAAATGTAACAGCTCGTTCAACGCCATTAAGGTCATCATTAATTCCAAGACCTTTCAAAACAAACAGAGGTGCCGTAACACGGCGAAGTCTTAGTTCGGTAGAAAGATTCTGTTGAAAAAAATCTTTTATAAGTTTTATACCTTGTTCTGTCTGCTTCATGTCAAGAAGCGCCGTATAACCATCAGGTTTTATCAATTTGCTCATCTCAATAAGTTTTATTTTTCTTATATGCTTGCAAAGATAAGAAATATTAATTATATTGCAAGTTATTTGCTCATTAATTTTGCAAAAAGAAAGTTATTTTTGTTGTTTCGTTGCTATTTGATTGTTGTTTAGCGTTCTTTAGGGAAAAAGCTTTTTAGTAATCCGTCACATCCGTCTTCAATTAAGTCAAGGGCTAGTTCAAAATCAGCAGATCCGCCATAATATGGATCTGGAACAGAGTCGTTTGAATGCTGATTAAAGTATTGGGACATACGTATTACCTTTGCAAAGTCTGACTTCGATTTAGCCATGCTTGTTATTATGCGATAGTTTTCTTCGTCCATCACAACAATATAATCAAACTTGTTAAAATCATCAACTTTAAATTGTCGTGCAAGATGATTTATATTATATCCACGTTTATCTCCATGTGTTCTCATTCTACTGTCAGGTAATTCTCCTACATGCCAGTCTCCTATACCTGCAGAATCTACGACAAAGTTATTTTCTAATCCATGCATAGCAATCATTTTACAAAAAACTGCATGAGCAGCCGGTGAGCGGCATATATTTCCTAGACATATAAAAAGTAAATTTACTTTGGATTCTTGTTTTGTATTCATAATAATATATATTCAATTAGAGTTGCAAAAATACAAAAAATACATTTTAGATAAGCACAAATTATTAATTAAAAATAGGTGTACAAAAAATCCACATTCATTAGAATCGCTATTCTATGAACATGGATCACATTTTCTCGACTAATAAATTTTAACTTATTTACAAATGCCGATTTTCACAAACCAAAGCAGATGAATTTACTTCTAATTAAATTTAAAATTGAATTTTTCAATTGCAATTTTAGTGTTTTTATTCTATAACGGACTTATCAAGACCATAAAAAGACTTACCACCACACGTTATTTTAACGTAAGGTAACACTAAAAGTAAAAAATAAACTTTTTTTTGCACAAAAACATTTGTAAAATTAGACTTTATTCTTAGCCCTGAATTCTGAAGGGGTTACACCAAAGCGTTGCTTAAAAGCACGGTTTAAGGCAGGTGGGTTTGAATATCCGCAAGATAAAGCAAGCTCACTAACCATACGATCTGTTTTTATAAGCTGCTGAGAAATGTATAATATTCGTTTCTCACTTGTCCATGCTGATAATGTAGTTCCAAGTTCTGAATAAATATAATCTCTTAATTCGTTTTTGTCAACACCTAAAGCTTCAGATACAACTTCCAATGTGGGATTACTTGTGTAGAAAGGGTTGTTAATGTGCTGTCCCATGAGTTTTTCTAATCTTCCATGAATAACATTATTCATTTTGGATAGTTCTAAAGAGTAACGAATAAAATTCCTATATATAATATATGTACGTACAATCATTATTGTCATGAATATATTTGTTAGTATTCTCGGTAATAACGATGATAGGAAATTATTGGCCATCATCCATACGAATAATATCAAGTATATTGCAATGTCAATAATTTCTGCACGACGCATAGACAGAACTTTTTCTGTTGTTAATTGTGTAAGATTTTTGCGAAAATAAAAATAGGAGTCTATAATTATTCCTGTCATGAGTATATATCCAGATATCATAATTCCTATCCACACGAGTCTTGCTATAAAAACTGCAAATATGAGTCTGTGGTCTTCGAATATACTTGATAGTGTGTAAATTTTAATATAATTACCTGTTATAAGTACAAATACGTGTACTAGCAACAATACCACAGGATATTGAAAAAGAAATAGCCAGACAAACAATTTCTTATGATAATTGCGCCCAAAATAAGCAGCAGAGAATAGAGTAAATATGATAAAAGTTATATATAGAAAGCTTATAGGTTCGGTTGCAAACTGTTCTGTGCCATTTCTTGAACATATATTGAATGTTGATAACACATATATTGCAAACATAATAAAAACTGATATAAAGAAACGTCTACGAAGCTGAAAATGTTGAAAATTCAATCGCTGTGCCTTACCATACATAAACGTTATGATAAAGAATATAGTTATTAGTAAGATAATATTAGTAACGTAGAAAGTAGTAATCATTTTGTATTATTTTAAATTTTACAAAGATACAGCAAGACAAACACAAAACAAAATAAAAAATGTATTTTTTATCGTTGAGGCTTAGCCTCTTTTCACTAAATGTGAATTAATCGTAATTTTTTGATAAGCAAAATACAACAAGGTGTGTTTTGTTTTCTTGTTTCTATATCACATAATACAGAAATATTGTGCAAATAAGGTCAAAACGTTACAGTATGAAAACATACCAAACTTCCATTTGTATTAATAACTTAGTATAAATGCACCTGAAGTTATGAAACCCACAAATATATCTTAATCTTTTGGACATTAGGGATTTTATTTGTAATTTTGCAAAACAGTAGGTCTCGTAGCTTAGTTGAATAGAGCGTCAGATTCCGGTTCTGAAGGTCATGGGTTTGAATCCCATCGAGATCACTTTTTGTTAGAGTGAGACTACTGATTATCATTATTTTATGGATGTTTTAATCTGCATTTATATAAATATCCGAAAAAATATGTATATTTGCATTTCAGAAGCTCACATTAAGCGAGACGTTAAAGATTAATACACAATTAAAGGCTTATATTCTATTCAATTATATGGAATTAACTGAAAGATTTATTAATTACACAAAGTTCGACACACAGTCTAGTGAGGACTCAGACAGTGTCCCTAGTACGGCGAAACAGATGGAGTTCGCCAAGTATTTAAAACAAGAGCTTGAGGACGAAGGACTCTGCGACGTAGAGATGGACGAGATGGGTTACATCTATGCCACCCTAAAGGGTAATACCAAGAAGGAGACACCTACTATCGGCTTTATATCTCATTATGATACAAGTCCCGATGCAAGCGGAAAAGATATCAAGGCTAGGATTATAAAGAACTACGATGGAAAGGATATTGAACTATCTCCTGGTATAGTTTCTTATACATCTAAGTTTCCTGAGCTGAAGGAGCATGTTGGTGAAGATATAATTGTCACAGACGGAACTACTCTTCTGGGCGCTGACGACAAGGCTGGTATTGCTGAAATCGTACAGGCTATGTGCATTTTGCGCGATAATGATGAGATTAAGCACGGAGACATACGTATTGGGTTTAATCCTGATGAGGAAATAGGTCTGGGGGCACATCATTTTGATGTAGAAAAGTTTGGTTGCGACTGGGCGTACACTATGGATGGAGGTGATTTGGGTAACCTTGAATATGAGAATTTCAACGCAGCTGGTGCTAAGGTATATATAAAAGGTGTAAGTGTTCACACAGGATATGCAAAGGGCAAAATGGTTAACGCCAACAGGTTGGCTTGTGAATTTAATAGTATGATTCCTGAGACTGACATTCCTGAAGCAACAGAAGGCTACCAAGGCTTCTATCATTTGCTCAATATTGATAGTCGTACAGAGAGTGCCAAACTTAGCTATATTATTCGTGATCATGAGCGTGAAATGTTTGAAGACCGTAAGGACTTTATGGAAGATTGCGTTAAAAAGATGAATGAAAAATATGGTGAGGGTACTGTTAGTATTGAAATTCATGACCAATATTATAACATGAAGGAGAAGATAGATCCTAATATGCATGTTATTGATATCGTGCTAAGGGCGATGCAAGAAAGTGGAGTCCCACCAAAAGTGGAGCCTATACGTGGTGGAACTGATGGAGCACAGCTTAGTTTCCGTGGACTACCATGTCCTAACATCTTCGCAGGTGGCGTGAATTTTCATGGACCTCATGAGTTTGTTTCTATTCAGGTAATGGAAAAGGCTGTTGAAGTAATTACCAAGATTTGTGAAATTACGGGTACATACAACGATTAAATATTATTCCCGACTTTCTGGATAATTTATGAAAGTCGGGAATGTGTTATATTTATGCTACCTGTGTTCTTATTATTAGTATGATTCCACGATAAAAACTGAAAATACCGAGATAATATGGCTGAGATACCAAACTTAATAAATGACCTTGCGCTGATACTTATTGTAGCAGGAATAGTTACTTTGGTATTCAAGCGACTAAAGCAACCTATTGTATTGGGATATATAGTCGCAGGATTTCTTGTTTCACCTCATATGTCATATACAATGTCTGTAATTGACAAGGCAAGTATACACACTTGGGCAGATATCGGTGTTATGTTTTTATTATTTTCCTTAGGACTTGATTTCTCGTTTAAGAAAATACTTAAAATGGGCATGGCGCCTATAATCGCGTCAACAATCATAATCTTTTCAATGGCAACATTGGGAATGCTTGCAGGCTATGTCTTCAATTGGAGCAGGATGGACTGTATGTTCCTCGGCGGTATGCTTGCTATGTCGTCAACAACAATAATATATAAGGCTTTTGACGATTTAGGATTGCGTCAACAACGTTTTGCATCACTTGTAATGAGTGTGTTAATAATAGAAGATATTGTCGCTATTATTATGATGGTTATGCTGAGCGCACTTGCTGGTGGTAATAATCCTGATGGTGGGGTGATGATAGGTTCAATCGTTAAAATCGCATTTTTCTTAGTCTTGTGGTTTGTTGTTGGTATATTTCTCATTCCTTTATTTTTTCGTCATACTAGGAGACTTATGACAAATGAAACGATGTTGATTGTTGCACTTGGTTTATGTTGTCTAATGGCTGTTTTGTCAACAAAAGTAGGATTCAGTAGTGCTTTTGGAGCGTTTGTTATGGGAAGTATCATTGCAGAGACAGTTGAGGCTGATAAAATTATTAAACTCGTAGAGCCTGTAAAAAATCTTTTCGGAGCTGTATTTTTTGTATCTGTAGGCATGTTGGTTGACCCTAAAGTCCTTGTTGAATATGCTGTACCAATAGTAGTGTTGGTCATGGTTATACTATTTGGACAAAGTATATTTGGAACTTTCGGCTTTATGTTGAGTGGGCAACCTATGAAAACTGCAATGAGGTGTGGCTTCTCAATGGCACAGATAGGTGAATTTGCATTTATCATTGCTTCTTTAGGACTCTCGCTTGGTGTTATCGGACGGTTTCTTTATCCAGTTGTTGTTGCAGTATCTGTAATCACAACTTTTATCACTCCTTATATGATTCGGGCTTCGGAACCATGCTATTTTTACTTGGAAAATCATCTGCCCAAGAAATGGGTCCGTAGAATGAAGCATCTTGGTAAAGCGCATATTAATACTGAAGAAGAAATTACCGATTGGAGAAAATTATTACGTAAGATGTTAATCAATACTGTTATCTATGGCATCTTATCTACAGCTGTTATAATATTAATGTTTTCGTTTGTACTTCCATTGTTTCGTCATTTATTTGGTCATTGGATTGGTAATGCTGTTTGCGGAGCTATTACAGTGTTAATAATATCTCCATTTTTGCGTTCAATGGTGATGAAAAATCTACGTAGTAATGAATTTAAAAATCTTTGGACAGAAAGTAGATTGAATCGTCTACCTTTGATCTTTACGGTTGTAGTGAAAGTTCTTGTGGCTTTAGGGTTTATATTCTATATATGCAATTATCTCACACGCTTCAAAGATGCACTTATGGTTTGTATTGCATTATTCATGCTAGCGTTAATGGTACTTTCGAGAAACCTTAAGCATGAAAGTATAAAACTAGAGCGACTGTTTATTAAAAATTTACGTTCTAGAGAAATTGCTGCGTGTGTAACAGGTAAGAAACGTCCACTTTTTGAGGGACATCTTCTTGAGCGAGATATTCATATAAGTGAATTTGGTGTTCCTGAGGATTCCACTTGGATAGGGCGTTCTCTTAAAGATCTTAAATTTCGAAATAGATTTGGAGTACATGTAAGTAGTATCTTGCGTGGATCATTGCGTATTAATATACCTAGTGGTTCTGATATTATATTTCCTGGAGACAGAATTTTTGTAATAGGTGATGATGAGCAGCTAAATGATTTCCGATTAGCTATAAATCATGAACTTATTCCTGAAGATCCTGATATAGAAAAGCGCGAAATGAAACTAAGAAAAGTTATCATTTCTGCTAAAAGTTCGTTTATCGGGAAGACACTTAAGGAAAGTGGTATTCGTGATAAATATAACTGTATGGTAATTGGTGTTGATGAAGGAGAGCAAAACTTGTCGTTAATTGATCCTGTACGTAAATTCGAAAGAGGAGATGTTATTTGGATTGTTGGTGAGGAGGACTCTTTGAAGGAATTGCACAAACTGACTTGATTTGTTACATTGAATGCCTTTGGGGATTATCCATTTTTTAAAGGGAAATCCCTACTCATTAATATGGAATTTATTTTTTAAGATATTTATATTTGTGTTACATTTGCAACATAGAAATAAACCAAATTATAATAACTTAAAAAAATACAGCTTATGAAACGCCTTACTACAATATTGACATTGATAATAACAGCTTTGTTGTCTTTTACTTTTACTTCTTGTGATCCTGATGCAGAAGTTGCATACTACATGGATGGAACTTGGAAAGGTAATATTTATGTTAGTTCTGAATACGATGGAATGGTTTATAAAGCAGCTTATTCAGAAGTAGAGTTCGACAGTGGGTATAATTCTGGTGACGGTTACTGGATCGACTATTATAGCAACTCTCCTTATGATTATGTCGCAAATCATATCACTTGGGTCGTTCGTGATCAGAATATATATATATACATTTTAGAGAAGAAAACTCGGATATAATAATTTATGATTATAAAATAAATGATTCTTTGTTCTCTGGATATATTCAAACTAATGACGGAACAAGAGCTGCTTTCAGCTTGTATCATACATCTTCTCTAAACTGGAATAGTTACAGATATGGTTTTGACTCTTATGCAAAAACTCGTTCAAATACGTCAGTTGATGTTCCGAAGAGAATGTTTATAAAATAAGAATATATATAAGATAGAAAACTTTTAAAGACTTCAAATATGAAAAAGCTAATGAGAATAATAATGTTGCTTGCTATCGCTGCAACTGCAACGCTTTTCGCAAGTTGCGATTCTGGTAATGATAATTGGTATAATGACAACAATAATAATCAGAACACCAATAACAATACATCTGACAATACATTGAATGTCCTTGCTAATACTCTTCGTGGACATTGGGATGGGAAAATGATTTATGAATATACAGAGAACGGTATTCGCAAGCAGGCTGCATTTGATGCTCAGATGGAATTTGACCAATATGATGCTACGTCAATCAGCGGAAGAGGCGTTGAAAATGATGTTTCTGGTGATCAAAGTCAAGAACTTAAATTCTCTTGGTATATTGATAGTAAGACTGGTGATATTTATATTACTTATGATGCTAGTAAAAATCAATATGTAATAACATTCGGCAGTAGTAATATTCAGTCTTATCTAGACTCTAAGTCTTTCCACGGAACAATGAAGGGCGTGAACAACGATGAATATTTAGACTTTGACTTCAGTCGTTATACTTACGCTAAAGGTTATACACCTACATTTACTCGTGCTGCTATGACTCGTGCAATGGGAGTTATAATGGAAAACAAAATAGTAAAGGGTAGGAGGTAATTCAATACAAAAAAAATAAAACAGGGATAAAGCACAATGCTTTATCCCTGTTTTATTATATATTGGTGCATGGTGATTATAACCCCCATGCAGTTTTTACTTTGTCTACGCTTAAACTTTCAACTTTATTTTCAATATCATCTGGTAGATTGCAAAAGAAGTCAATACCAGTCTTTTGCTCCAAATCATCAATGTTTACAACGAAGTTTGCAACACCCTTGCTTCTTTGGTCTACATCTAGGTGTTCAATCCAAAATCCCATAGCCTTATAACCACCATTTGCTTGGTCTGAATTCTTTGCTAATACAGCCATGAAGAAATAACGAGGAACGATAAAACCACTCTTTGTTTGGTCCACAATTTTGTCATCGCTATCAATAGTGCCACCTTTGCAAACATATAGAGTATCTGCACTTGAAGCCCAACCTCTTACTTTAGCCTCCATGTCGCTCCATATCTTTTCATTCAGATTTCCAACTTGTGGTTGCATGTTGGTCATATAGAAAGTTTGCTCATTGGCATCTTTGGAATATACTCTGTCTTCTGAAGCGCATATATGTCCTCTTTCATAGAAACTTCCTATTCCTTTATAATAACTTCCGCTGAATTCACCTGTAACATTTGGTTGCTCAGATTGAGGAACTGCTGGATCCTTTTGAAAAGGGTCACCTCCCCATGATGTTTGTCTCCAGTTACTGCGACTCCAGTTTTTCACATTGTTACTCTTGTATACCTCAAAACAAGACCAGCGTTGTGATCTTAATGTATGATCCCATTCCGATGCGTATGTCATTCCATAAGCAGAAGTTGAGTGAACAATAACTTCACTTGTTCCACCTTTAACCCTAGGGAATTCCAATCTGGATATTTCTTTAGGCTGACTGCTTGAAATTGTGTTCTTGTTTACATTGGTAATGTCACTGGTACTTCCATTACCGTCATCAGTAATGCTCTCGTTACTACCACAAGAAACAAGGAAGAGAGTTGTGGCAAACAAGCTGATAAAAAAATGAATTTTTCTCATACGTAATATTTTTAAGACGAAAATGCGCTCGAACGTATATGCAACTACGTTCGAACGCACTCTATTAATATATACTTGTAAAAGGATATATTTACTTCTTCAACTTACCGTAACGGTTCATGAAGCGGTCAACGCGACCTGCTGTATCAACAAGTTTGTTCTTACCTGTATAAAATGGGTGAGAAGTACTTGAGATTTCGACCTTTACAATTGGGTAAGTTTCGCCTTCAAATTCTACATTTTCGTTTGTCTTGCAAGTAGACTTTGTAAGGAACATATCGCCGTTGGACATATCCTTAAATACGACGGGACGATAGTTTTCTGGATGAATACCTTTTTTCATTTCGTTTAAATATTATTGTTTGTAATTTTGTTATCTACGTAACAGGCTGCAAAATTAATCAAAATTTTGCAGCCTGCCAAATATTTAGATAAGTTTTTGGAATTTACTTACTTTGTGTAAATGTAAAATCGTCTATAAGTACATCCTTGCCTGGTGACTTTGGATTCATAACAACAAGGCAAATCGTTGTTTCTGCATCAAGCGTGAATGAGTATGTTACTTCTACCCATGTAGAGGGAGTCAAGTTGTTGACATAAGAACCATAGACATAGCTTCCTGCTTTGTTGTCACTTGAAATAGGAACATATCCAGGAGCGACAGAACCACCATCTGCTGTTGCTGCTTTTGCATAAAATTTCATTGTATATGTTCCAGCACTTAGCTTCATTTCTGTATATCCTAGGCGTTTATTACTAGAAGTGTTACCTGCAACTAATACAGAGTACTTGCCTCCGTGCGCATCAGTGCTTTGGCTAAGAGTTGCGCTACTTGCGGTTGATGTAGATTTCCAGTTGGTAGGAAGATTGTCTGCCCAAGTTTCAAAATCACCATTTGTAAAGGCTGAAACTCCAGTTCCGGTTCCACCACCAGTCTCGCCACCAGTTGATGTGCCATCACCAGTTACAGAGATAAGAAAGTTATTCTTGTCCATTTCTGGCTTGCCATTAAAATCTTTAATAACACCGTAAACTTCAACAGTCTGACCAATCTTCAAATCATTAGCAGAAGTGAATTGTACACTATCTTTATTTAGACCAGAGTAAATTTGTAATTGTGAAGTTGTTGTTCCGTCATCAGATATGTAATATGTTAAGCTGCCATATTTAGAATTAAATGTAGGAGCGGTAGAAATGATACCCTTTACATAAACAGGAACTGTAGGTGGACCGGCATTAATAACGTCAATAGCTTTTGCTACATTATATGGCTTATCAATAGAGTTATCATTTACTGTTGTAGGAGTATATGTCTTTCCATTAAGAGTGTTGATATAGTTACCCTGCATGAATTCATAAGTGCCCTTGAATGCACCAATCTTACCAACAAGAACAACATCGTCACCAACTTTGATTTCATTAGCAGACTTGAATTTCTGGTTTCCGAAAGCATAACCACGATAAACGATTAGCTGACCAGTAGATGTTCCGTCGTCTGAAATTTTGTAGTATGCATTACCATAATTTAAACTGACAGAGTCTACAGAAGAGATTTTACCCTTTACATAAACGGTTTGGTCTAGACCAACGCCAGCTTTGATATAGTTGTTTGCGTCAGCCACTGTATATGGATCATCAACAGTACCTTGACCGGTGTATGTGGTTGTACTTCCACCGTTTGTTGGTTCACTGTAAGGCATTGGAACATCTTCACAACTAGTGAATGTCATGGCTGTAATAGCCAATGCGAATAATGAATAAATAAACTTTTTCATATATTTCCTGTTTTTTGTTTTTACTGTTTTAATAGCAATTTAATTTGCATTTTCTACATCACTTGCTTTGCGGATGATAACCTGCCATTTATTATTGTAGCGAGTGAAAATACCTGTAATATTAACCTTACTTGAAGGAAGTTTCTCAGCAGCGAAGTCTGCATAAGTACTAGTTCTCACAACAATGTTATAACTGCTCAATCCATTTAAAGCACGTTCACAACAATTGTTGTTTACTACATCTTCCTTGTTACTGTAGACTTTCTGCCCACCATCAGTAAATGTAACTCCCTTTATAGTCATCAGTTTTCCTGCATTGTCTGTGAGATATTGAGCATCTTTCAAGCTAGCTTGATTGAATTCTGTAGATACAGCTGTTACAGTCTTACCTGTATATTTGAATTGCTGATTCCAAAAGAGTTTGCTCATTCTTCCGACAGAAGTTTCACCCTTTGCACTGAGATATTTGTCTCCGATTTGAGGTTGCATACCATAGCATCCAATGTATAACCCCTTAAGGTTTACAATGATTTCAGTTCCTATAGGAAGATATCCATTAATACCACCCTCGTTGATACCAACAAGTATAGCACCTGTTCCGTCTTCAAGAGAAATCTGACTGAATAAATTGCCTTCAATATCGTTACCTGTAACATAGGCCTTTATCTGAATGTCATCTGTTACAGGAGCGTAGCCATAAGCTTGAGATAAAGTAGACTGATATTTCGCTTTAACTTGTGCTATGGTCATAATGTTTGTCTCAGGAACAGCTGTGTTTCCTCTCTGATAACCCGTAGGCTCGTCCCAGTTGCCGTCCATACATCCTGTAAAGAGTGTGCAGACAAGAGCTAACATTATATATTTAATATTCTTCATTTCTTATGGGATTTAAATTAGAATCTATATGCTATTTGTAGCATTCCGTTAGTTCCGTAAATATAATACTTCTTAGGGTTCTTTGAGAATCTGTAGCAACGGTCGCTAGTGCTACCGTCGTTCTTTAGAGAGTAGTCACTACGACTTTGCTCGTAACCACCTGTTACAATCTTCTGGTTGTTAAGAATGTTAGTAACCATTAGGTTTATAGACAGACTGCCTTTCTTAAGGCGGATACTTTTACCGATTGTACCATCAAGCATGAAACCACCTTTTCCCTTATCTTGTGGAGAAACGATATAGTTTCCTTCATTGTCAACACTCTTCTGATTTTTCAAAGGAGTCTGATAACGATAGTAAGGAGAGTAGCTCAAGTAGATGCGGTCATAATAGTTTCCGTTAAGGTCTATATACCATCCACCCTGATGGAAACTCAAACCGAGACTACCAGCAGTCAGTGGTGTTCCGCTCTCACGCATGTTTTCAACAAGAGCTATATCGTCTACGTAAGTACCCTGTGTTGAATTCATATAACGAACTTTTGCGTTGCTAATGTTCTTAGCTTCGCTGATAGTACCAAGAGCCTTTAAGTCAAGGAATGATGTTAATTTGAAGTTAAGTCCAAGTTCTGCACCATAATATTCCTTGTTCAAACCTGTAAGTGAATTATAAGAGAATGAGTTGATATCATCAAAATAGAAACAAGTCCATTCTGTTGCGTTATCAATACGGCTGTAATAACCGCTTAAGTTAGCATGAAGCCAAGAATTATTGAACTGATAAGCAAGTTCGCTGCTGAATATGCGCTCGTTCTTAAGATTCTGAACGAAGTCGTTGTTCATTTCTGGAGCCTGGAAGGCAACATTAGCAGTAGGAGCTTTGTGCTCATAACCAAGACCGAGAGATATTACGCTTCCATGGCTAAGATCAATTGATCCGCTGAATTTAGCACCACCAGAAAGGAAGTTAGCAGTCTTACTCTTGCCGTAAGAATTGTCTGCAAACAATCCGTTGCGCATCTTGCCGTCACGGTTCATTCCGTCGTAACCAATCTTTGCAGCTATGCTATAATGAAGAATTCCGAAAGTCTCAGTATAGTTACTCCATATATTACCCTTTATTACGTTAAGAGTATAGTCGTAACCAAACTTGTCTCCCTCTTTAATAAGTGCGTTTGGATGATTTAAATCATATTGGAGATAATCAGAGCCAATAGGGTATGTACCAATAGCATAAGTATTTATGTTGTGGAATGTATTTGCACCGAGAAGGTCATCCATTGTCTGATAATGAAAACCTTTATTAGCTATGGCTGCAAAACCGAGGTTCCAAGTACTCTTGTCTGTTAAGTGCTTTGTGAGTGCAGAGGCAAGTGTTACATTTAGATTGTTGCTATGACGTTTCTGTACGTAATACATAGCGTCTACACCTTCAGTATTTACATTCTGGTTGGCTGCGTAAAGACGATCCCAATTAATCTGGCGGTTGGCTTTGCTGTTGCTCAACCAGTCGTAAGCGCGTTGCCAATCAGCAAGAGCTTGTGGTGTCTGATATTGAGCGTTGCTTCCCCATACATCATAAAAGCTACTAGGTAGACTCTTATAGTAATCAGGAGCTGGGTTGTCAGAATTGTTATAGTTCAACTTTGTGCTTGAATACATACTGTATTTTCCAAGTACTGTTGTTGTGAGTTTTGTCTTGTTATTTATGTTCCAGTCCCAAGTGAAGAGAGCAGAAGGAGCGAAATCATTAACTACACGAGAGTTACGCTTCTTTCCATTCTGATAACCCCAATAAGGATTATATTGGTTATCATTTGCAAGCCAGTAGCTTTCGTCAGTAGCTGCACCTTGTGTAGCACGCTCTGTAGGATTGCCCCATGTGGCAAATGAGAAACTATGTTTTCCAAGAAGTTTCTGTACACCGAGAAAATAAGATAGTGAATTATAGAATGTGCCCTCTACATATCCACGATTTGCCCAACGATAAGTAAGGTTTCCACTGAAAGCCCAGCCTTTAGCGTTGAATCCGCTGCTGTATGAATACATACCACGTAATGTATAATTGCGGTTTGCACCTGCTAAACTTATACGGTGACCTGCTGCCATACTTCCACTACGGAAATTATAATTATTGCTTCCCCCCATATCAGTCATTCCATAGTTGTTGCTCTCAAATGGAAGTGAGAAATCAACATTGCGTGTCATCTGGTTTAGACCACCAATAGATGAAAAACTGAATTGTCCACGTTCTACGTCGTTAACAGGGGCGCCGTTAATATAAATATCGTTATACTTTTGGTTGAAAGCGCGATAACGAAAGCGGACCGGTGAAAAAAGATAACCAACCTCGCTGGCATACGCATTAGTGTTAGAGTTAAGGATGGTTACATTTTGACTCATGTTGTCATCCTCACCCAACTGTGCTTCTGTAAAAGTGAACGCATTCTCGTCTAAAGCCTTTGCCTGTTGCTGAGAATTGTTGTTATTCTGAGCGAGCGCAAGAGACGAATAGCAGAGCGCGAACAATGCTAATTGGAGCTTCTTTTGCATAGTTTGATGTTTAATAAATATTAATAGTATTTTGCAAAGTAACAAAATAAAAATTAAATTAAAGAGAATTTTAAGTTAATTTTTTTAGAACATACATATACATTAAATAAAAATGTGTATATTTGCAGTTCATGCGCCTTTATTTAATAGGTATTGGCTAAGGTTATTAAAATAATATTACATTCTTTATTATAGATGAAAAAGCAATTATTAATATTGGCAGTTCTGCTGATTAGCATTACAGCCACAGCGCAAAAGAAGTTTTCTGTTTACGCAGTAGGTTTTTACAATCAAGAGAATTTGTTTGATACATGTCATGACGAAGGCAAAAATGATTACGAATTTCTTCCAAGTGGTTCTTATCATTGGGATGGATTGAAGTATTCTCATAAGTTACACAACATGGCACAAGCGCTTTCTGATATGGGAACAGACCTCCTTCCGAATGTTGGGTGCTCTGTTATTGGGCTTAGTGAGGTTGAGAATGACAAGGTGTTGACCGATCTTACAAATCAGCCAGAACTAAAGGCTCGCAATTATAAATATTGCCATATTGAGGGACCTGATATGCGTGGTATAGACTGTGCTTTGCTTTATAATCCAAAGATGTTTAAGGTGGATAATATGAAACTTGTACCTTATGTACAGAAAGAACTCAAGGACAGTAGTTATAAAACACGTGGCTTCTTAACTATTAGTGGCAAGTTGGCTGACGAGCATGTTGTATTCATCGTATGTCATTTACCTAGTCGTTTTAATGGTTCCGCATATCGTGAGTGGGGCGCAACTCAGGTTAAGGCTGTCAAGGATTCACTTCTTAAAGAAGATCCAAAAGTTAAGATCATGATAATGGGTGATATGAATGACGACCCTACAGATAAGAGTATGCATGTAGCCCTTTCTGCAAAGGAAGATATTGATATGGTAGGACCTGATGATATGTATAATCCTTGGTATAATGTTTTAAAACAAGGTACTGGTACATTGATGTATCGTGGTACCTGGAATTTATTTGATCAGATAATCTTGTCACCAAACCTACTTAATAAAGGTGATAACAAAGGATTCTCTACATTAAAATTCTGGAAGAATAAGATTCAGCGTATGCCTTATCTATTCCAGACAGAAGGACAATATAAGGGAAGTCCTAAACGAACAAGTGCTGGTGGTGTATGGCTTGATGGATATTCAGACCACTTGCCAGTATGTGTATATCTTGTTAAAGAACAGGCAAATTGATAGAAACACATCCTTTTGAACCTTGGTTGCCGAGCAATGCAAAGTTGCTGATGCTCGGTACCTTTCCACCAGCAAGTAAGCGCTGGTGTTTTGAATGGTATTATCCAAATTTTCAAAACGATATGTGGCGTATATTTGGATATCTTTTCTTTTCAGATAAGATGCACTTTGTTGATGCAGAGAATAAAACTTTTCGTCTTGAGATGATAAAGACTTTTCTTGCCGAAAAGGGAATTGCGATATTTGATACAGCATTGCAAATACGTAGAACAAAAAATACGGCATCTGATAAAGATCTTGAGATAGTGCAGCCTAGTGATCTTGACGCTATGTTGAAAAGTTTGCCAGATTGTAAGGGGGTGCTTACTGCGGGACAATTAGCTACCGATATATTCATGCGTCATTACAGTATAAAAGAAATGCCGAAGATGGGACAGAGCGCAGAGTTCGTGTTCGATGGCCGGCCAATGAAACTATATAGAATGCCAAGCAGCAGTAGGGCTTATCCTATGCAGTTGGAAAAAAAGGCAGAGTTCTATCGTGTGATGTTTGATGAACTTATTTAGCTTCTGCCACAAAATTACAATAATAACATTATAATGGACGATAAAATTACTATCATCGGCATTGCTGGTGGAACAGGAAGTGGAAAGACCACTGTTGTAAGAAAGATTGTTGAGGCGTTGCCACCGCATTATGTGGCTGTTGTTCCACTTGACTCATATTACAATGACACTTCACACATGACTGAAGATGAACGTCACGCTATAAATTTTGACCATCCTGATGCATTTGACTGGAAACTGTTGAATAAGCACGTCAACGACTTGCGAAACGGAATAGCTATAGAACAACCTACATATAGTTATCTGCTTTGTAATCGTTTGCCAGAAACAGTGCATGTAGAGCCAAAGCCTGTGATAATTATCGAGGGTATTATGACCTTGATAAACAAGAAATTGCGTGATCTTATGGATCTCAGAATATTTGTGGACTGTGATCCAGATGAGCGACTTATAAGAAATATCCAGCGTGATACCATTGATCGTGGACGTACAGTTTCAATGGTTGTTGAAAGATATTTGAAGGTGTTGAAGCCGATGCACGAACAATTTATTGAGCCGACAAAACGTTATGCCGATCTTATTATTCCGCAAGGAGGAGAGAATATAAAAGGTATAGCAATATTATGTAAATACATCGAGGGACTTGTTCCTCATGAATGATATTAATAAAGCAGAAGAATGTAATCAGTCTTCTGCTTTATTATTTTTTAATTCAGAATTTTCTTTTCTGTAGAATTGCTTTCTGCAGTTTATAGCTTTAAGTGCATTTATGCATTCAACCACTCCGTATAGCAACATACACCATCCTATAACGAAAAGAGGAGCTGTCGCAATGGCTGTTGGATAAACTATTGCTATGATACCTACAATTAATATCACAGAAGGCATTATCCAGTAGTAGAAACCTACAGATGCATACTTTGATGTATTGGCAAGAAATATGAATTGGCCTATAGCACCGATTATGAGTACTCCTGATATAATGTATGTCAGACTGGTGATGAACATATTTGTCATTAATGCCAATATAACTCCAAGTAACAGACTAGCTACTCCTAAAATAGGGAAATGTGGTTTTGGACCTCCTGATATTAATTTACCCTCAGCATCATAAACTTCTGGTTTATCTGATAGTTTCTTTGTTGACACATATTCGGCAATAGACAAGATGCCAGATATGAAAAACAATATTCCTATTGCAATAGTTATCCAAGTCAATGTCTGTTCACGATATTGAATTAGTAATATGCCTATTATAATAGCACATATAGCACGAAAAAAAGAGCTTTGGAATATTTTCATAACATATTAGTTTTCTGCAAAGTTACAAAAAACTCTTAATTCCAATGCTGAAAATGTCTTCTTTTTTGTATTTTTGCATTCAAAATATTTAATATATGACTACATTATATTTAGTTCGTCATGGCGAAACTGTTGATAATGCTGCCCAAATCCTTCAAGGACAGTGTCAGGGGCAACTTAATGAAAAAGGTATAGAACAGGCTAAAGAGGTTTGTGAGAAGATGAAGAATTGTGATATAGATGCGTTTATATCTAGTGATTTGAAACGCTCTTATGATACATGCAAGATAATTGCTGCTCCACATAATAAGGAAGTAGAATCAACTTCGCTTATCCGTGAGCGTGACTGGGGCGATTTCACAGGTAAGTTTATTCCTGATATGCAGGATGCAGAATGGCCTGATAATGTTGAAACGCTAGAAAAGATGAAGAGCCGTGCACGCAATTTCCTCACATATCTTAAAGTTACGTATCCTGATAAAAAAGTGCTTGCTGTTGGACATGGCATTATTAATAAGGCTATACAGAGTGTATATTTCAATAAACCTATGAGCGAAATAACAAAAATGGGAAATGCTGAAGTTAGAATACTGATGTTATAACATTATATAATAAAAGAATGGCGTAGTTTGCATTGCAAGCTACGCCATTTTTTGTTATTATCTATTTTTATCTGTGGCCTCCGAATACACCTCCGTGACTTTCACTTTTGGTGTTAGATGAATTGCCACCTCCGAAACTGCGACTTGGAGTGCTATTGCCTCCACCGAATGAACGACTTGGAGTATTACTTCCACCGAATGAATGGTTTGAGTTTCCACTACCAAATGAGCGACTAGGAACGTTTTCACTGCCTGTGGAACGGTTACTGTTGTTATTAGAACGCTCGAAAGTGCGGTTTGGAGTAGCTAAATTGTTTCCACTTCTAGAGCCTCCGAATATACTGCTACCATTAGGTGCTGTTGTTCTTGTACTACTTGGGCGGTTGCCAAAAACTCTGTTTGGTCTATTATCGTTGTTGTTTCCGAATGTATTATTGTCATTATTTCCGTTATTGCCATTATAAGCGCGGTCATTTCTGCTACCACCGAATATGCGATTATTGTTGTTACCTCCAAACGTGCGGTTGTTATTAAAAGAACCGTTATTAAAAGAATCACGCATGCCTACATATCTCTTGCCTCCTCGCATGCTGTAAGAGCGTCCGTTGTACCAACTTCTTCCGCCGTTTACTCTCCAGCTATGTCCACCACGATATACAGCATAGAAATCTGGACGACCGAAATAGTAGTAATCACGATGTGGATAGCGTGCATATATTCTGAAATGCCAGTAGCCACCATCATAATAAATAGGATTGTAGAAATAGTTTACGCTGCAGTAAGTGCGATATTGCCAGTCTAATAGTATATAGCTCAAATCCATATTACGCTGTGTCCAGTAAGAACCATATATATCATCGTAATTGTTAATACTCATAAGATAGTCTAGGTTTACCTCATAAGCTGCCTCATACTGTTCATCTGTAAGATTCAACTCATAGGCCATCTTATCTGTTAGAAAAAGTGCCTGTTGACGAGCCTGATCGTAACTCATTGCACTAGCTGAAACTGTTATTGTAAACAGTGCTATCAGGGCTAATATAAACTTTTTCATAATCGTATTTTTTAAAATTGTTATTACCTTGTTACTTCTTAAATCAGAAAGACTTAATTCGTCTTATCTTCATGGTGCAAAGATATTATAAAATATATGGTATTTAAAAGGATTTTCCCTAAATAGAGAGAGGAAAATCCCTAATGTTTGAGATAGCCACATCTTTTCTCATTGCGTTTTCAATGCTAATGCCTTTTGGATTGATGCAGACAATATCCTTAAATCCTGCATTAATGAGCTTATCCTTGTCATTTATCTTACCTGTAATCAATAGTGTTGGTATACCAATGTTTTTAGCTCTACGCATTATCACATACGGAAGTTTGCCCATAAGTGTCTGTTTGTCGCTTGAGCCTTCTCCTGTAATAACGAAGTCTGCATCTTTGGCTATATTTTCAAAGTTAATCAAGTCCAGCAGTAAATCGGCACCTGATTTCATTTCGGCATTCATGTATTGCATGAATGCATATCCAAGTCCTCCTGCTGCTCCCGCACCAGGCTTGTTGCTGCAGTCATACCCAATATGCATAGCTGATACTTCGGCAAATTTTATAGCACGTTTTTCAAGAACGTCAATCATACTTTCTGTTGCTCCCTTTTGACGAGCAAAAACATGCGCAGCTCCGTTTGATCCACATAGAGTGTTAGTTACATCTGATGCTATAATGAATTCGCATTTCTGGATAATATCTCTTATATCATCAAAATTACCTTTGGCGTTGAATGATTCAATAAGTGCTTTCAGCATTCCTATACCACAGTCACTTGTTGCACTTCCTCCAAGTCCTATAATAAATTTTCTGCATCCATTCTTAATAGCTGAGGCTATGAGCTGACCAACTCCGTATGATGTCGCAATAAGTGGATTTCTAAGTTCGGGCTCTATCAACGTCAGTCCACATGACTTTGCTACTTCTATAATAGCAGTACCGTTATCCGTTATGCCATATTCAGCAGTGATGCGCCTCATCATGGCATCTCTTACGCTAACAGTCTCTTTCGTTGCTCCTAGTGCCTTGCAAAATGCATTGAGCATTCCTTCTCCACCGTCAGAAACAGGTATTGTTGTTATCTCCGCTTTGGGATGATGTGAAACTATGTTCTGATATACAGCTTCGGCAGCCTCTTCTGATGTCAGGCAACCCTTAAATGAATCTATGGCAATAATATATTTCATATTATTAAATCATTCTTATTAAAATTTCCTTCCAAACACAATCTTAAGGAAAGTCATTCCTAATATTTTTATGTCTAGTATCCAACTTCTGTGTTCAAGATAATAAAGGTCAAGTTCCAGTCGTTTAAGCATCTTTTCAATCGTGTCTGTGTACCCATTAGCAAGTGTGGCGTAGGATGTTACTCCTGGACGTATTTGATAAAGATATAAATATCTGGAGTCCTTTTCCATAATCTTGTCGATATAGTATTTTCTTTCAGGACGTGGACCAACGAAAGACATATCGCCTTTAATTACGTTCCAAAGTTGTGGTAGTTCGTCTAGATGGTGGTGCCGAAGGAACTTTCCTATTTTGGTCATTCTGCTGTCATCCTTATGCTTCGTAAGCTGTGGACCATTTTTTTCTGCATTCACTTTCATGCTTCTGAACTTGTAAATGTAAAATGGACGTCCAAATCGTCCTATTCTTTCCTGCTTGAAAATAGCAGGACCATGATCTTCTCTCTTTATTGCAAAATAACAAATGATGAATAGGGGAGAAAATAGTATGATACAGATTATGGCGACAAGAAAGTCAATTAAGCGTTTAGAGTCGCGCTCAATTTCATTCATACCATCAGCGATGTAGCCATAATTTAATATTGTCATGAATTTTATCTTGTAGTAACTAGTTAATATAAAAACGCAAGAAAACTAATAATATTATTTCCTAAGTTTGAAAACATAAATATATTTCCTTATCATATTTGGTAATAATCTTATTATAAGTCTTATAAAAATATTACTATACATATTTATGACCCCTATATATCCAATCTTATGTAAATTATATTGAAATGCAATCTCGTTTTTTGCGTAGTCTATTCCTCCACGCCTTAAAAAGGCATTGTCGGAAAGTCGAAACCAAAGAAGGCTTTGTTGTATATTATATAAATGTGCACCGTTTAAAATTGCTCTTACCCACAAATCGTAGTCTTCGAGAAGAGGTATCGCCTTGTAACCGCCAATGCTACAAATAACATTCTTTCTAAACATGGCAGCTGGGTGATTGATAGGATTGCGCGATTTGCCGAATTTAACAATTTTATTATGTGTTTCAGGCGTTTTGCGTGTTGAGATAATATTTTCTTTATAACCAGTAAACTCATCTATCCACCCGCTAATGATGTCTATATCAGGATGCTTTTCCAGAAAATCTGTTTGTATTTTGAATCTGTCTGGCATACATATATCGTCAGAGTCCATTCTTGCAACTATATCGTATGAACAATATTTCAGTCCTTCATTAAGTGCAGGTCCAAGCCCTTGATTCTCTTTCAGACATATTGTCTTTATCCCATCATATTTCTCTTGGAGACTTTTAATTGTATTATATAGTTCGTCGGTCAGTTTTCCGTCTTCAACCAGAATAACTTCATTAGGAAGAAGGGTTTGGTTAAAAATGCTGTTTATCGCATCTTTAAGGTATTCCGGTTTTTCCTTGTAGTAAACGGATATGAGAACAGAAAAATTCATTATCTATATAATCGTATTATTTGTTTGGCAAAGTTACTCTTTTTCTTCAATCTGGCAAATATAATGATTTAAAGTTTTAACCAGTCATTTGTTGCTGGTGATACTTTCTCATTAGTGTTATACCATGTTCTTGGAGCGATAACAATCTTGTCATTATTATTGTTGAGCCATGCTCCCCACCATGAAAAAGACGAATTAGCAATAATGCAATGTTTGCATTTTGCCATCAGTTGCATATCTCTGAAATAATCACTGCCAGTATTCCAGTCTACGTATATTGCTTCTTTACCATTAAGTAGTGGTCCTATGTTTTTTTTGCACCAAATTATGTCATTTGAGAATATACAGAATAGCGTAGGGACAGTTCTTTTATTTATTTCGTCAATAGCATTTTTATAATATTCTATACCGCAAGTTCCTTTGAAAAGTTTGTCGTTAATGTAGTCGCCTCTTCTTATATGTATAGAAATGCTATTAATGTCTGTTAGTCTATCGGCTAGGTCTTTATTTCTTTTGTCTTTGAACTCTTTGAATTTAAAGGTTGCCAATATATCGTCATGAATATCATAGAAGTATTCTTCATGTTGCCAATATCCGTCATAATATTTATAATTAGGACTGGCAATAACTTCTGGCATAATTTTGAATGACGTGTCTTCTGAAATCATGTGTCGCCTATCAGGAAGTATTCTGCTGCCGATTCTCCATAATTGGAAATTAAAATAAGGATAGGCAACTTTTGTAATGTCACTATATGAAGCTAATTCTAATTGATTCCCAAACACATTGTCTATTTCAAATCCTTCATGTTTTGTATAGCCGTTAAAGCAATGAATATCAAGTTTCACTTCTTCCTTAGTGAAATTCTTCTTCAAAGCTATTGCTAGTGCATATTGAAACATCTGGTTACCCAATCCTCCTATAATCTTAACAATTTTCATGTTGCTTTTCTATTATATATTTCTTAAAATAGTATATTGGAGTTGTCATTACGATGAATAGTTGTTTCGGAATACTGTAATTAATTAATTTGCCCGATATATAACTTACTGTAAATGCATTTAAGATATAATATATAGTAAGTAATCTCAAGAATATAATAATATTATATCTCACGCCTATAAGCATTATTACTACCAATATAGATCTTCTGATAATGTCAAGTTTAAATAGAATATCAGTTCTTCCTTTTATTAATAATATATCTTGATTAATGTCATAGAAACAGTATACGAAACCTATTATGCAAAAATATCGTAGATATACAGCAGTGGTAATCCATTCTTTAGGAAATAATATGTTGATAAATTGATTTGCAAAGATAAAGAGGATGAGCATTATAGGACCGATAATCCAGAATGCTGTACCAACAACTCGTTGGCTATATATCTGCAATTTTTTATTGTCGTCTTGAAATTTTGACATTAATGAATAACTCACTCTATGGATAGAATATGATATAGTCCCTGATGTAAGATATGGTATTTTGTTTGCCATAGTATATTGTCCCAAAGTAGTAGCATTGTAGTTCTTTCCAACAACAAGGTTCGCGAGGTTATCAGTAATAGCGGCTAATATATTGCTCCCTAAAAGATTTAGTGAAAAATGAAGATATTTCTTTATTGCCAGCCATGAGCATACGAAAGTAGGTCTCCAAGAACTATATATCCAGAATAAAACGCATTGAAATATAGAAAACGATAGGTTTTGAATTATTAATCCCCATACGTCCTTTCTTAATATACTTACGACTATGCCTATTATTCCAGATAAAATTACTGATAATAGAGATATCTTTGAAACTATTTTGAACTTTATTGATTTGAAAAACAGTGCTTGCTGAATTACAATTAATGATTGAAATATAATGGCAAGAAATGCAATCCTTATAAGTATACATAGTTTTGGCTCATTATAGAATGCTGCAATATAAGGTGCAATAACAAAAAACATTGCATACACAATTATACCAAGTAGGATATTAAACCAAAATAAAGAAGACTTATCTTTTTCGCTGACTATTTGTTCACGTATCAGAGCTTGACCAAATCCACTATCAACCAGAATGGTAGAAAATGCTAAGAAGATAGACATCATGCTTACTAATCCAAATTCTGAAGGTGGCAGAAATTGGGCAATAATGAATGTGCAAAGTATTTGTATCCCCATTTTAGAGAATCTTTCTACAATGCTCCATATTGTTCCTGATATTGTTTTATTTGTCTTCATTTAAAGATACCAACTTATACTTTTATAAAGATAGCTAATAGTTTTTTTGATTATCCTAATAATAGATTTACTACGTCCTTTGTTAAAGCATTTATCTATTTTTACCTTATCTATTATTATTATCTTTTTGTCAAAAGGTATACGCTTTCCTTCAGGATATGCATACGATGGTGGGTACATAAGGCAAATCTTCCCCCTAAGATATTTATTTAAATGCGACTCATCATGAAATCTTGCCATGATGTCATTTCCCATATCTATATGAATGTTCTCACGGCATGCTTCTACCAGTTTAATGTAATCTTCAGTTTTACCACCATTTAGGCAGCCCATGAAGTAGTGATAATCTTTTTCGTATGGTTTAATATATGCTGTTGATTTTTTATTTCTTTCATATGGATAAAGAAATGCTGGTTTGTTGAGATATCCTGGGTGAATTACGGCTGACAGTTTTTCCTTTATGGGTATAAATTCTAATCCTATTGGTGCAACAAACTTCATGTTGGCGTTAAAGAAAAATGTATAGTCAAAGCCTATTAATTGTTCTTTTATGGATAGAAAATCATCAAATCTCAATAGTGAATCCAGTGGGAATCCTTTGTATTCTTTTTTGATTATATGCGTATCTGAATTTGAGCATAGTTGTTCCTTGTCAGTGAAAACAAAATACTCGATATCTGCTATTCCATTTAGAAAATATTTCTTTGCTGATTTATAGAAGTCGGCAAAGAATTGATTGTAGTTTCCAGTGCAAATATATAATACGGCTATTCTCATATTAATGATCTTTCTGCAAATATAGATTATAATAATGATAATCGTTACTAAAGTCATAAAAAGAATATGGAATTATATGGTTCCATTCAGATTTAAACGATAGAATAATTATAATTCTTATAAGCATAACTGCAATAAACAATATCAGAATGATATTTCTTAGGGCAATAGTCTTATCTGTTAATATAATCGTATTATCGTGGTTTATTATATATTTAAAGAATATGATGTAGATAATAGGCCATGTGTAAACGTTGATTCTGAATATCGGCAAAAATGCAGGTGTCATTACACTGATGCATAAAGCAAAGATGCATATCCAAAAATCAGTATTATCCAATTCTTTGTCGCTTAAATGCTTGTGACTGTAATAGCATGTTGCTATGATTATTAACATCAATATCCCGTCTAAGATTGCTGCTATTGGAGGAGTTTCTCTTTGCATACTTATTTTAAGGTATACGTGTCCGGCAAATCCTAACAATCCTAGTAACTGATAAATGAAAATAGCTAAAGCTATTGCTATGGAAAAAACAATTATTACATTCTTTGCATTTATTCTTAGTTTTCTTAAGATAGGAATAATCAGTAGTGTTAATGCCGAAAGATGGAATAATGATCCTATAATTACCATTACGCAATAATATAGCGTCTTATCTTGTTTAAGAAAAATATATGCTTTGTAAAACAGCATTAACGCTATTGTTTGGCGAATAAGACAAAACTGGTCGAACCAAACGCCCGAAATAATCATTATAAATGATGCCAATGCAATTTCGTCAGTGAATTTTGATATGAACCATATATTTCCACATGCAAATATTAATGATGAAAGCATGATGATTGTATATGGTTCTTTTGAAACGTATTTTATTAAAAAATGCATTAGTACCTGATAGCCCCATTCGAATTTCAGTGCAATATCATAGCTGAATATAGATGAGTTGATATAACTCTTATATTGAGATAGATGATAATATGCACCATAATAATGTGGCGTGTCATTTAGTACGGTTATGTTTCTGAATCCAAAGAATATGAATAGTAAGGTAAAACACATCACCATCTGGTACATCCTTTTTACATTACGACTAACAAATAGTTTGGAGGTAATGTAAACAAAGATAAACAGAGAAAAATATACTAATATTAATAACATAGTGATGAATGCATCAATCCTGTGGAAACGTTATTCCATTAATTTCTTGAAATTCATGTTTAGGAAAGTGCCAAATGCCGGCAAAATAATTCCTATCGCAAGTGAAATGAGTATAAGTACAAATGCCTTTGGTGCTACAGGCTCTGTGTCACCCATAGGAGCAGACAATATCCTCGTTTTGTATGGAGTGAATGCTTGTGACAATACATTTTCTTCTCTTTTTTGCAACATAAAGATATACAGTTGTTCCTGTATCTTTTGTTGACGTTCTGCCGATAAAAGGAACTTAGCTTGTTTCGGACTTGACTTAATTTGCGAGTCATTTGTGCCTTTCAGTTCGTTGTAGCTAGCCATTTGAATGTCGGCTTGCTTTACAGTATTTGCAAGTGCAGCCTTTATAGACTTTCTCATATTGCTCAGTTGCTTTTCTATGTTTTGAACAATAGTATTCGTCTTATTGCTGTTCTCAGCAATGCGGTTGTGCTCTAATTGCAGTTTGTTGTATTCCTCAATTTGGGCAGATAGAATTTTGTCATTACTTAGTAAGTTTACTGGTAATGTCTGGTTGGAGTTTGAATGGTTGTCAACGAAATTAAGAATGAATTTTGCCGATTCTCTCTGACCTCTTAAAGTAGCAATCTCTCCACTTACTTCTGTTGATGTTTCCATCGCCAGTTTGGTGGTTTCTATAACATCAGGCAGATTGTTTTTGGATTTATATGTTGTTATTGTATTCTCAGCCTTACCCAAATCAGATGTGATTTCTGATATTCTGTTGTCGATGAATTGTGTTGTTCTTGAGTTAAGTTGATTTTCGTCATCCATCCATTTCTCATTATACACCCTTATCAACATATTTAGAATATCTTCTGCACGTTGTGGAACCGCATCTTCATACGACAAGTCGATTACTGATCCCATTTCTTCTGTTATTCCAGCATCGAGTTTTTCTTCTATGTCTTTCACGGTCTTAATAGGAGCGTTTTTTTTTACGTTTATCGTCATATTCTCTTTCCCATTATAGGCTTTCGTTGCTGTGATAGCAATTAAGCCGATAGGAGAGTGGTAAACGCTGTTTACAGTTCCGTTGTATTCAGCATCAAATTTATTTTTATTTTTCTTTAGATTGTAAATTCTTACTTTACCTTTTTGCAGTTCAATCTTCATGCTTGCATCATCACAGTCTTTCATTCCGCTGATATTAATTTTCACAGGCAGACTGTCACCATACAATGGTATCTTTCTAAGGAATGGACGTGTGGAATATGAATAGTCAAGATTAAGTCTTTTCACCGCTTCAAGTATGTTTGCAGGTGTCTTCATTGATATGAGTTCGTTGCTTACATTTGAAGAAGCACCAAATAATCCACCGAAACCTTGAATCATACTCAATCCGGCAGTAAGTTTGGAACTTGGATTTGAGTCATTCTTAATCATTATCTGTGCAGACCGTTCATATACAGGGTTTTTAAATATCAGGTATCCTGTTGTCAGCAACAAACATATTGCGATGGAAATGATAAACCACAAACGTTTGGCTTTGCAATAATTCAGGTACTCTTTGAAAGTTATACCTTTTGATTGTTCGTATTTTGTTTCTTGCATTATTCGTGTTATTTAAAAATCACAACTGCAATCGTTGTAATCAATGAGGCTACTGAAACCCAGAAAGATGTTGACAGTACATTGTTACCGTTTATTGTAGTCTGTCTTTGTCTTGTCTTGTTGGCAGGAACGTAAACTATATCATTCTGCTTAAGATAATATGCTGGAGAAGACATCGTTTCTTTTGCTGATGTGAGATTTACGATATATGTCTCTTTTTGATTTCCGTTGTCTCTCACCACCATAATGTCGTTTCTTTTGCCGTATATTGTCATATCACCAGCCATACTAAGCGCTTCGAGTATATTGATGTTGTCTTTATCAATATTGATGCTTCCTGGTTTGTTTACTTCTCCTAGTACGGAAACTCTGAGATTGGCGAAATCCAATGTCACGATGGCGTCTTTCACTCCATACTCTTCAACCAGTTTGCTTTTTATAGTTTCAGCAGCTTCGGAACGGCTTTTGCCACTCAACTTTATCTTACCAATCATTGGGAAGTCAACCTCGCCATTTGGATCAATGGTATACGATAAAGTCTTCTGCATATTTGGCAAAGAGATATTAAAATGTTCTGTCAGAACTTCATCTTTACTTTTTACGAATATAGAAATCTTGTCTCCGGGAAGGAGCCTTATTTCCTTTGGGGTTGCATTAATTATATCGTTGGCTTTTATATCCTGCATGTAATTAACTTTATCTACAGTCTTACACGATGCAAACAATATTATTATAGCAATAAAAAATATAGATTTTATAGTTCTTGTCATCAGACTTAATGTTATGAATACTTATTTATTATATAAATAATAACTCTTTTTTCACCTGTTTATTATTTATAGATTACAAAAAACATGGGCATAATTTAATATTATAGAATATCGCTATATTAATACGACAACTTCTTCTGACATCAAGGAGAAAAAAGCTTGTTCTCCCCTAAGAACTTTTGTTTTTTAGCTACGCAGCTACGTCATGGCTTGAATAGCCTTTAAACAAAGGAAACTGTGGAAGTTAAACAGACCATTTAGCTTCGATGAGCTACGTTTTAGCTACGTCATCTATTTCTGCCTATATAATGTACGCGCATTCACGCGCGCACCTAGGGTTTTAAAAAATATAAGTGTCGAAATGTTAACATAATGAATATCAATATTTTATCGATGAATTTGACTACATAAAGCGACGGCGAATTGACGGTCAAATTTCAATTTTTGCATGCGTTTCTATATAGAAACGCAACTAGTTCCATATAGAACTGCAAACGTTTCTACGATGTTTTACCTCCTATTTCTTCGTAAAACGCAATGTAATATAACGTAAAACGCAATGCAAAACATCGAAAAGCGCATCAAATTTCTTCATAAAGTACAATGCAATATGAGAATTTTTTTCCTCCATATTTTACCGACGAACAACCGTCACTTTATTCGATACGAAAAGAGCTCTAATAAACTGATGCTCAATGTATAGACACTTCGACACTTGTTTTTACGAAAAAGTCAGAGTGCGCGCACGTACGCACGTATATTATAATGTATAGCACCAAACTTTGGCTAACAGTCTAACCTAAATCCCATTGCATGGACAAAAAAAATGCAGTATCTTTGCCAAGAATTCAGCGGAATTCGGCAGAACATTTAGACAAGCTTGAAAATTCTGTTTTCGTTTGCTGAATCAAATTACGCATCCTCAGTTCTTCAGATACAGCCAACGGTTCTTTGACAAAATCACTCATGGAATAATTTCATTCTAAAAACAACTCAAGTTGACGTAGCTAGAACGTAGCTTGTCGTAGCTAAATGGTCTGTTCAACTTCCACAGTTTCCTTTGTTTAAAGGCTATTCAAGCCATGACGTAGCTTCGTAGCTATAAAAATGAAATCGCACAGGATGGGACTCTTGATTATCTTATTTTTGCGATGTCATGAAAGCATCAAATGAATTTGTGATTGAGCATTATTTTTATTATATGGCTTGCTTATTCTTCCATATCTTTATCAAGATTGTTGCGCCACAGATATTTTCTTGTCTCATGCACTATAACTCCATTCAGCAATAAAAGTGAGATTAAGTTTGGTATTGCCATAAGCGCATTCATGCTGTCGGCTATATTCCAGACAACAGCAAGGTTGGCTATGCTTCCTATGAACACGGCTCCAATGTAGACAATTCTGTATGCATACATCAACTTCTTTCCGCTAAGATATTCTATTGCACGCTCTCCGTAGTAGCTCCAACCGAGTATAGTGCTGAAAGCGAACGTAAGCAAACCGAATGTAAGCAATGGAGCACCAATATATGGTATCTTGCAGAATGCCTGATTTGTCAGTGTTGCTCCATTTGTATAGTCTATGTCTGGGTAGGCTAGGATGCTGCTCACTACTACCAGTCCTGTTAATGCACATATAACCACAGTGTCCCAGAATGTTCCTGTTGATGAAACTAATGCCTGACGTACTGGATTGCGAGTCTGTGCTGCCGCTGCAACAATAGGTGCTGAACCAAGTCCTGACTCGTTAGAAAACAGTCCTCTTGCGATTCCGTATCTTGCTGCCATCATAACTGTTGTACCTGCTGTTCCGCCTACAATAGATTTTGTGGTGAATGCCGAACTGTATATTATTTTTATAGCAGGCCATACATAATGTCCGTTTACAAACAATATGTATATACATCCAAGAACATATAGTATAGCCATTAATGGAACAAGTATACCGCATACTTTGGCGATACTTTTCACACCTCCAAGCAATACCGCAGCAGTGAGTCCACATATAATGCAACCACTGATAACTGGTGATATATGATACGTATTTTGTGCTAGGGTAGCTATTGCATTTGCTTGAACAGTATTTCCTATTCCGAATGCGGCTATTGCCGTGAATATGGCGAAAAGCACTCCAAGCCATTTCCATCCCAATCCCTTTTCGAGGGCATACATCGGACCTCCCAGCATTTTGCCTTTAGAAGTTTTCTCTCTGTATTTTATTGAAAGTAATCCTTCAGCGTATTTAGTTGAAATGCCAAATACTCCCGTTAGCCAGCACCATAATACAGCCCCTGGACCTCCAAGTGCTATTGCTGTAGCTACACCTATAATGTTTCCTGTACCTATAGTGGCAGCTAAGGCGGTAGACAATGCTCCGAATTGCGATACGTCTCCCGTTGCATTCTTATCTTTACTTACCGATAGTTTGATGGCAAGAAATATCTTGCGTTGCGGAAAACGTAATCTTATAGTTAGGAATATATGTGTGCCCAATAATAGAATAATCATTGGCCAACCCCATAGCAATGAACTAAGTGTATCGAAAAAACGGTTTATTACTTCCATTTAAATTGTAAATATAATGAGCTGCAAAGTTATGCAAAATGTCATTATAATACAAATAAACAAGTCAAAAAAATAAGTTTTATGCTATAAATGTTGCCATATTGATTGAAAAATGGCTGCTTAACTTATGTTTTATTGTGAAAAATAAAAAGGTGTACTCTTCATGTTGAGTACACCTTGAATTTGTTATATGTTTATTTAAGTTTGTTTTGTAGCCAGACATACATGTGGCCTGCTCCACGATGATTCCACGCATAGTATGGTATCAAAGTAAGATCTACGTTTTTGAGTTGCAAATCTCCATTAGCGTTGCGTTCCAATACCTGTGCATCAGTAGTTATTGCGTCAACTTTAAATGGTTTTCCGTCAGCTTCTGTATTAACGATAGAATAATCGTTTATAAGTTTGAAAGTTGGGTTGTTGCGTAGAAATGTATTTTGAATGCTTACACCATTGTTGTCTGCCCATTCTGCGCAATAAACTAGTGGACCACGCTCAACGGCAACCAAACCTTTGTCATCTTTTACATGACTGTTAGCAACAACCGTTCTTGGCTGCATATCGAATGATATGGCGATATTATCGCCTTTCTTTATGTTTTTAAGACATACGTATCCTTGTGGATTTATTGTAGCCTCTACTTTCTTTCCGTTGCGGGTAATCATCCAAGATGCGTTACTATTGTCGGTAAACTTGTACAAATCACTTGGCACAACCTCATTGCGTATCCATCCTGGAATACGAATCATCATATTGGCTTTGCTATTTTTATTGTTAACAACCTTGATGTTTATATTTCCGTTCCAAGGATATGCGGTAGTTGTATGGAGTTCTATATCTTTTCCTTCAACTTTCAATTTCGCATCGCTCGCCATGAAAAGGTTAACGTAAACGTTATTGTTCTTAACAGCATAAACGTATCCAGGAATTGAAGGGATAAATCTGCTTAAGTTACTTGGACAGCATGCACATCCAAACCAAGGTTGACGAGTAGTAGTGCCGTCAGAGTTGAACTTATATACACCGTCTGAAGATAATGGGTTAGGGTAGAAGAACTTTCCTCCATCAACACTCATCCCGCTTATCACTCCATTATATAATGTACGCTCGAGACAGTCTATATATTTAGACTCTCCATGTAGCATAAAAAGACGCAGATTGAGATAACACTGTGCTATTGCAGCGCAAGTCTCGTTGTAGGCTGTCATGTTTGGTAGTTCGTAATCAGCACCAAAAGCCTCTCCTTCATGTCTTGCTCCAACACCACCAGTGAGATAGTATTTTTTTGAAACTATGTTTTCCCAAATCTTGTCAATAGCTTTTACGTATGCTGTGTCACCTGTCAGTGCGGCAATGTCAGCCATACCGGCATACATGTATCCAGCTCTTACCGCATGTCCCCAAGCTTCAGTCTGTTCGGTTACAGGTTTATCACTCTGTGAATAGATATTCTTTATACTTGTTTTTCCACGATAATCAAGAAAGAATTTAGCTTCGTCAAGATACTTGTGGTCACCTGTTACGAGATATAGTTTTGCAAGTCCCATTTCTGCTATCTGATGTCCAGGTACTACACATGCCTGACCGGGTTTCGGTCCTACTTCTCTTACAACGCAGTCGGCATATTTTCTAGCGATGTCTAAAAACTTTTTAGATCCTGTTGCTTGATAATGAGCTACGGCAGCATCAAGCATGTGACCAAGATTATAAAGCTCGTGGCTTAGCACTTCTTCCTGAACCCATCTTTTGTTTCCTGACCAAGGGTGAGGATGTTTTGGATTCATGGTACGAGCAGTATATAGATATCCGTCAGGTTCTTGTGCGGCAGCTACAATATTCAGTACACTGTCGATATAGTTTTTAAGTTTTTTGTCTGGATAGGATTGGAGAATGTAGCTTGCTCCCTCTATAGTTTTGTACACATCAGTGTCGTCAAATGGGAATATCATGAATTTGTTCACAACATAGTCATCACTAGGGTGAGCGGCTTTTACGAAATTGTCATATCTATGTTCTGTCTGGCATTTACTGAAAGCCAAAGGGATAGTTACATCTTTGGCAGCCTTCAGTCTGTTGCCCCAGAAAGAGCCGGCAGATAGTTTAACTTCAGTGAATGGTACTTGCTGATAAGGATATCCCGTTACAGCAGGTTGTGCATGCGAACTTGCATACATTGCGCATGTAATAATTAATAGAATTAGCTTCTTTTTCATTTAGGTATTGTGATTTACTGATAAATTATTCTGCGAAGATATAAATAATTTCTTTTGTTTGCAACAATATTCTGGTGTAATTTCAACACTATTTAAATTTCGTTGTTAATCAATGGAATTTATACGATGAAGGGATTCATAATCAATCAAACAATATTTGCCAGACAGCTCCAAATACTGCGTTTTATCTTATGTATTTGTGCCATATTAAAATAAAACAGGAAATAGTTTGGAAGTTCGGCTAATTGGCATTATCTTTGCACCAGATATTGTACATACAATTGAAATCTCGGGGTTGACTGGATTTGACGGCGAGATGAGATGGTACGTAAGCACGCGGAGCCTTGATGGCTTGCTCCTAAATCCGAGTTATCACAAATTTAATTGGCGAAAACAATTACGCTCTCGCAGCTTAATCGAATTATAGTAGATTTAGCATAATTCCGTCATTAGATGATGGAACGAGACACTGCTCCAAGGATGTTGTTCCGAATCTGAGGGTAAAGCGGTGCAGGAAAATCGGGAATAGTCATAGTAAGCCTCGTTGCTTTGATGAAAATTTAGAGGATAAGGCTTCAGTTGGTGGTCCAGGTCTTGCTGTTGCACGAAAATTAAAGGCTGGAATAAACGTGTAGAAAGCGTATGGTTTCCTTGTGCGGACGTGGGTTCGAATCCCACCAGCTCCACGGGTAATGCTTGATAAGATCAAGCAAAAACATTACACCCGACTTTACATATAATTATGTATAGTCGGGTGTTTTGTTTTTGTCACATTATATTAAGATGTCAATTTAATCTAGTGTTTTATGAAAGCGTTCCATTTCTTAATAGATATAATCATTCGAATATATATGCGGAGAAATGGACTACTTTTTATTTTACTGATGGCTCTACAACATAAGTTCGCCTGACATTAAAGTTTGAAGGTAATCTTATTCAGGATAAAAATTACAGATTGTATGCCGTATTATCCAGCGGATTAGGTGTTATAGAGCCAATGTATTTTAAATAATTACACGATGTAATATTTCTTAGCTAATTCCATTATGGCATGCAGATTTGGCATGGGTATACCATAATTGTCAATTTTCACAAATTTATTTATGTTGTATTGCTCTACGCCTTTGCATCCTCTTGGATTATCAATAACTGTTTCACACAGAACAGGTTCAACCAATAGGCGTGCGCCCTTAGGATATTGGTCATAGTTGTTGATATATCTTTTTATAAGGTCGGTGACCTCGTTGATGTAGGATTTAATATCCTCAATTCTCTTCTTCATAGGTTTCTATATTTTGTTAGACTTTGAATGCAAATATAGCGATTCGCTATTGATATACAAAATGTATGCCTAATATTTGCAGAATATTGTCTTACCTTCACATTCATGTAAAAACAGAAAGATATTTTGACGAAAAGTAATTCTTTTTAAATTAAACCTTTTGTCATATCATGAGTCTATACATAAAGCATCTGACAAGAACATTATTTTACTTGTCAAGATAGCGATTAGTTATTATTTTGGCTTAAAAAAGGGGTGACCGTGAGGCCATCCCTTAATTTTTATCTATTATAATCAATATACTTATTTTACAGGAACTTCAAGCAAAGCCTGTTTAAGTAGGTTCCAGAATGGAGCGATAGTAGAAACTTGGCAACGCTCACTTGTTGTGTGGGGACTGCGAAGAGTTGGACCCATGCTCACTACATCCATATTAGGATACTTTCCAAGAATTACTGAACACTCAAGACCTGCATGATCTACTTGTACAATAGAATCTTCACCAATTTGTTCCTTATATATCTTCTTAAGAAGATTAAGAATTTCACTGTTTGGATTTGGATCCCAACCACCATAGCTTCCGCCTGTTTCGACTTTCATACCTGCCATGTTGAAACAGCTTTCAAGAGTCTTTGTGATATAATCTTTCATGTCTTCACGAGAAGAACGTGCAAGAATCTTTATATCAGCTTCTCCGTTACCAATGTTGATGATAGCGAGGTTACTTGATGTTTCAACAACGTCAGGGTAAACTGGTATCATGCGCATTACGCCATTATGGCATGCATAAATGGCATCAATAAGGTTATCCTGAATTTCAATAGGTACTTCTGTTGCAGGAGCCTTTACTTCCTCGGCAAAGAATTCTATATTATTCTCAATAGTCTTAAACTCGTCATTGAAGTCTTCTTTCCACTCAGCAACTAGATCTTTTACAGCATCGATATTCTCCTTTGGCATTGTGAGAACAACCTCAGCCTGGAATGGAATAGCATTGCGCATGTTTCCACCATTCCATGAAGCAAGGCGTGCATCACATTCCTCAATGGCTTCACGTACAAAGCGAACCATTAGTTTGTTTGCGTTTGCGCGTCCTTCATGAATTTCAAGACCAGAGTGTCCACCTTTTAGCCCTTTTAGTGTTACCTTCAATGCAGAGTCTTCCTTGTCGGTCTCTACTTCCTTATATTTTAATGTAGCAGTAACGTCAATACCACCAGCGCTACCTATAACAAATTTGCCCCAAGTTTCAGAGTCAAGATTCATAAGGATATCGGCTTTGAGTTCACCTTCTGGTAGATCGTTTGCGCCATACATACCAGTCTCTTCATCGGCTGTGATAAGGCCCTCAACAGATCCGTGCTGAAGATCTTTAGCCTCCATTATAGCCATGATAGCAGCAACGCCCATACCATCGTCAGCACCAAGAGTAGTACCCTTAGCACGTACCCAACCCTCTTCGTCAACATAGGCTTCGATAGGATCAGTTTCAAAGTTATGTTTGCTTTCTGGAGCTTTCTGTGGAACCATATCCATGTGAGCCTGAAGCAAAATCGTTTTGCGATTTTCCATACCTTCTGTGGCAGGCTTGCGCATTATGATGTTGTTTCCCTTATCCTTAAATGCCTCAACGCCTACACTCTGTGCAAAGTCGAGTAAGAATTTCTGAACTTTTTCCAAATGTCCTGATGGACGTGGAATTTGAGTAAGTGCATGGAAGTTGCGCCAAATGCACTCAGGCTTTAATTTTGCGATTTCACTCATAATGTTAATATCTTAAATGGTTATTAATCTTTTGCTATTATTTTTCTTCTTTTTGTAAATGCCAGGGCAAGCCATGCATATAGTCCGAGCAATACCACTAAAAGAGTCTGCACACTGTGTACGATAAGTACGAAATATAGTGCATCTGTTTCTGCCACCCCATATAATATAAGCATAGTCTTAACAGCAAAGTGCCATGGACCAGCTCCGTTTGGAGTCGGTACGATAACGGCGATGCTTCCAACTATAAAAGTTACAAGTGCACACGACATTCCAAGATTTGATGTTGACGTGAAACAAAAGAAAGTGAGGTAGTAATGCAGAAAGTAGCTTCCCCATATAGCTAGTGTGTAGAATATAAATAGTGGAACATTTCGTACATCCTTTAATGATATGACGCCTTGCCATATACCATGCAAGGTTCCTCGCACTTTATCTATAATGCTAAGCCTCTTGAATAGATAGTATAGTAGTATGATTACTGCTATACCGCAGATAGCAGTAACAACCCATCCTGTGAATGAGAAACTGCGAAGTATAGAATGAATGCTAGTTCCTGTCTCATCAAAAAAGCGATTGAATACTCTGAATTGATAAAGAAATGTAAACAGAGCAATGAGCAATACTAGAACAGAGTCTATGGCGCGTTCTGAAACTACCGTTCCTATCGCTTTAGGAAAAGAAACGTTGTCGTAGTGTTTTAATACTCCGCAACGGGCGAATTCGCCTATACGTGGTATAACAAGGCTAACGGCATAAGACAGAAATATAGAATGCACAGCTGTTGAAGCACGTGGATTCTCCCCTACAGGCTGTAGTGTCTGCTTCCAACGCCATCCACGAAAAGCCTGTGCCAGTATTCCAAAAGGGAACGACAATAGCATCCACGTCCAGTTCATTTCTTTAAATAGAATTTTGCTGACGCTATGGAAATCAAAGTCTCGATACATCCAATACAATATTGCTCCGCCCAAGATGAGAGGTAGGATAATCTTGAATATTTTGCCTATTAATTTTTTCACTTTCAGTATTTTAAGATGTATCACACCAAAGTTGGTCTGTATCTTTTATCTTGCAAAGATAATGCAAACGAGTGGAAAAGCAAAATAAAACTTGTTTTAATTTTGTTTTCCCGAGTGCAGCTTACCTTCACCGTAGGTAGAGTCATGCAAACGAGTGGAAAAGCAAAATAAAACTTGTTTTAATTTTGTTTTCCCGAGTGCAGCTACTTTTATAATTAAAATGCTTTATAGTGATATACCATCACTCGAAATGTAGAACGAGCCTATTTATATTGTTCTCTCACTTTATTATGTTATATTATTCGTTGCTTTCAATAAATTACATTAATTTTGCTGTCTGTTTGCTATATAGGTCTGAAATTGGTCAGGCGTTTCTACCGGCTACCGCAAATAGACGTCTATGGCATTTGATAGTAGAAACAAATAACAAAAAAATGAATTCTTATAAAAAGTATACAGTGCAATATCCGCTATTGGTGAAACTTGGTGTGCCAATAATTATTGGACAGTTAGGGACGATAGTATTGGGATTTTCAGACACATTGATGATAGGGCATCACTCTATTCAGGAATTGGCGGCAGCAAGTTTTGTCACCAATATGTTTACACTTGCATTGCTTTTTGGACTAGGCTTTTCTTATGGGCTGACTCCGATTATAGGAAAACTGCATGGTCAGGAGCAGAAGTTCAGCATAGGTAAAGCTCTTAAAAATGGACTTGCTTCTGGTTGCGTACTGACAATATTCCTTATATTGCTGATGGGATTACTATATCTTAATCTGTCAAATCTAGGACAGCCAGAAGAACTGTTGCCAATAATGCGACCTTTTTTTCTGGTGAATTTGGTATCGATACCGTTTGTTATCGGATTTAATACTTTCAAACAATTCTTTGATGGAACATCAGATGTAAAGACACCAATGTTTGTGATGATATTTGGAAACATACAGAACATCATTGGTAATTATATTCTTATTTATGGTAAGTTTGGAATGCCAGAATGTGGATTGTTAGGTGCTGGTATTTCTACTATGTTTGCGCGATTTATGATGTGTGTGATATTGGTATTAATATTCTTTACTCGAAAGAAATTTGCAGAATATCACAAAGGCTTTTTTTGTGGGAAAGTAAACATGAAAGATTTTAAGTATCAGAATAAGCAAGGATGGCCTCTGGCTTTGCAGATGGGTATGGAGACTGCAGCTTTCAGTCTTTCAAGTGTTATGGTTGGTTGGATAGGCACAACAGCTTTGGCTGCACATCAGGTTATGCTTACAATCAGTCAGTTAGGATATATGCTTTATTATGGAATGGCTGCCGCTGTTGCAATACGAGTAAGTAACTACCATGGGCAGAAGAATTATGAAGAAGCAAACAATACCGCCAATGCTGGTTTCCAACTTATATCAATGATGGCTGTTGTGGTAAGTGTTCCTATATTGCTATTGAAAAATTCAATAGGATTATTATTCACAGATTCACAGCAAGTAGTACAGATGGTTTCTCTCACAATAATTCCATTTGTAATTTATCAGTTTGGTGATGGTATGCAGTCAAACTTCGCAAATGCTCTTCGTGGACTATCCAATGTGAAGCCATTGATGTTTGTTGCTTTTCTTTCTTACTTTGTAATCACCTTGCCATTAGGTTATTTATTGGGTATATATCTTAAAGGAGGAATCATTGGGATATGGAGCGCATTCCCATTTGGGCTCACTATAGCAGGAATACTTTATCGGGTATACTTTAAAAGGACTCTAAAACGGGAAGCAAGTTTGATATAAATCAATAAAAACGCCTTATAATATGTTTTATAGCATAATTGTTTGCGCACACACCGAAATATTGCTATCTTTGCAGTGATAAAAAGATAAAGATATAAGGATAACAAAATTAAGAAAGGAAAAATGATTATGGTAACATTAATGGTATTTGCAGTAGTTGCAGTAATGATCGCACAGGCAATCAACTTAAGCGGCAAACTTAGCTAAAAAAGCTGAGTCCGCTTTTTAAGAAAGAGGATTTATTAAATTAGATATACAGAATGGCATGTCAAGACAATAGTCTGACATGCCATTTTTGCATTCTAGTGATTAATAATTTGGAAAATTTATTTAGAATTAGATTTATATTTTATCTTTACATCAAGAGATTTCTGAATTATATTGATAATCGTGTTTAGATTGTCGGCTCTGAAATCAGCTGTAAGATTGACATTATACTTATCACTAACGAAAGACACCTTGTAATAATCAGAGAGATCGGCAAGAACTTCACGCAGTGGAGTGTCTCTGAACTGGAACTTATGTGTTGCCCATGAAGTACTGTTTGCTGATTCTGTTGCAATTCTTTCTGGACGTATTGCACACTTTTTCAATATAGCTTTGCAACCTTGATTTAAAAGGAGAGCGTGACTTATGTCTGATGTTGATGCAAAACTTACAGCACCTTGTTCTACATACACTGTAGTCGAGTTAGCTGTTTCGTCAACCTCAAGTCTTGTACCTATATCGTTTATCCTGTATGAGTCATCACTGATGGTAAATGGTTTGTTTGAGTTATGAAATATATCAAGATACACTCTTCCTGTAATCTCAATATCTCTGCAATTTCTATCTTTATATGATAATGATGATTGAGGAGAGAGTGTCACTTTTGTGCCGTCAGCAAGGGTGTAAGTTGTTGTCGAAACAGTGGCATAAAGAGTTGTTGTTTGATTTAGATAATTGTATATGCCTGCAAATGACAACAAAAGCAAGAATGAGGCCGCCGCTGCCCACCACAGTTTATGACTGTGTTTCTGTATGCCGATACGCATCGCTAGTCGATGATAAGCTGCATTGCAGTCTAGTTTGCTATACTTATAATGTTTAATAACAAATTCCAGACTTTTATCTTCTTGTTTTTTCATAAATTTTATCTTTTATTTTTTAACCCAAGTTGTTTGAGTAGTAATCCATGCACCAAACAATCCAAGTCCAGATGATACATTTGATACTGTTGGACTAATCTGTGACAATCCGTATTGAGCCATATCGTTGTTTCGGATCTCATTCAGTGATTTCAGAAAATGATAGTATTGCGGGGTCAAGTGCATTAGCTGTACCTGATATGCTTTGTCAAAATCATAATATTTATATCCTGTACTCGTTGAGACTCCGTATGATGCATTACTTGGAATATTAAGATGCAGTGTGTATGTTTTGCCATTTATGGATGAATCATCGAAAATATACATATTTTGATAAAAATTATTAGAGAATCCGAAACCATCATCCATTTCAGATGTCGGCGAAAGAAGTTCCTCACTGCTTGTATTTATCTCAGCTACACTATATACAGAATCATTATATACTAATGATACCGTGTCTGACTGATCTGTGTGGTCGTATTGTTTATAAGTGGCAAGATTTGGAAGATAGTATATTTCATTTTTATTAGATACCTTAACGTACCCAGTATAGTTTTTTACCATTACTCTCACTGCATAGTAGTCGTGAGTGTTAGAATTATCTGTAAATGTTGCTGTTACTTGATCG
Organism: Prevotella herbatica; assembly: GCF_017347605.1. Classification (NCBI taxonomy): domain Bacteria; kingdom Pseudomonadati; phylum Bacteroidota; class Bacteroidia; order Bacteroidales; family Prevotellaceae; genus Prevotella; species Prevotella herbatica. The sequence continues at coordinate 667,809 of NZ_AP024484.1, read as the reverse complement.
AATTTCTGTGTGGACTCTGAATCTTGGTCATACAAAGTAATACCTTTTTCTGTAGGCTTACAGATGTTTACGGATTCCGGAATAGTTGTTATTGCAGAAACAGGAGGTAATCCATCAGTTTTCACATAAAATGCAATGTCGTCTCCTTTTTTTTGTAATCCTGTTATCTTGTAGAAGCCTTTTCCTATAGATTCAATCCTGCTTGTTTTACCGTTAACAGTGTAATTGATTTCTGCATTATCGATGGCTGTTTTGTCAATGATGTTAGAATAGCTTTTTATAGGAACACTCCTTGCTATCTGCATATATGTAGTGTCTGATTCCGTAGGAAAACAATAAACCACAATCTTGTCACTATTGTTGATAGAATCAAGACTAATTTCATCTTTGCATGAAACAAGTGTGAATAGCAGTATTATGAAGTATATTATTTTTTCCATTGTCTCTAAAATTTAATTGTATAACTGAATGATGGTATCACTGGTATATAGGCATGATTCTTAATATAAAAATGTCCATCTTGCTTTTGTTTCACTTCTGCAAACATAGAGTTGAGATGACAATAAGCATTATAAAAACTGATGTTGAATATGCGTTCGTGATTATGTTTTGTTACATGGTGGAAGTCAAATCCAATATCTAATCTGTGATAGTTTGGCAACTTAAAGTTGTTAGGCTTCTCATAGATGAAATCTGATGTCGAATTTTCTAAAGGTTTTCCTTCTGGTACATTCGGCATCGGAACATACTGTGTTGGAATTGTAATGTGATTACCTGAATGGAAAGTCCAGTCGGCAAATGCAGATATAGAGTGGGTGATTTGCCAGTGTGCTGATACATCAATCTTATGGCGGTTGTCGAACTTGTCGAAATACCATTCTGGATAGAAATCAGCATATTTCCGTTGATTCCATGAAAGAGTATAGGAGCCTCTAAGTTGAAGATTGCCGCTTTTATATGATGCATCAAGTTCCATACCGTAGAATCTGCCTTTGCCGTCCATCATCATTTTGTCCCATTTGGCTGCTGGAGGTTCTATCCCTGACCAACTAGCATATTGAAGCAAATGGTTGCTATGTTTGTAATAGGCTTCAAGTGAAATTAACCAGCGTGTATCTGGTTGAAAGTATGCTCCAGCCGTCAACTGCCAAGAATTCATTGGATGTAAAATCTCTGTTGTTGGAACCCAGTAGTCTGTAGGAAGTTCCAAAAAGGAGTTTGATATCTTATGCACATACTGTGTCATAGAAGTATAAGAAGCCTTGAAAGATAAATTGTTATAAGGTTGATACTTCATCGCAAAACGTGGATTTAAGTTGGTGAAAGTTTTACCATGAATAGAAAATAATGATGCGTTTATACCAGTGTTTATGCTCCAATGATTATTGATAATCATTTCATCTTCGGCATATATACTACATTCACGGGCTGGATAATTATTTTTGCTAGACATGGATGTTGTATCTTTGCCAGTCGAATTATCATAACTGTTTATTAAGTTTCTTGTCTGTGGTTTGAAAAAATGCCATGTGAAGTCGTTTCCTAAACGAATGTGATGATGTGGAGATGGTCGATAGTCAAACGACATTCTATACCCATAGTCACGTATCGATGACTTGTATTCATGTTCATAATGACTTTCGTTTATAACGTTTGATCCATTGTTATACGAATTATCTTCTTGCGATTTGTATCTGGATATATTATAAGTGTATACAGCATTGAAATTGGCAAATAATTTTGGTGAGAACTGATGTTCAAAAAGAAGAGCCATGTTAAAGTTGCCCCAGTTGAATTCATTCTTCGTCAAGTCTTTGTCATTATTAGATGTACTGTAACTATCATTGTATTCATCTTTTGTGCTCATTTTATCTTCACCCGAATAAACACTTAATGACATGCGATTACGATTGTCAAAGATGTTTGTTATCTTGGCATTTAAGTCATGAAAAAAATAACAAAGATTGAGTTTATCTTCAGAACTGCTCGACTTATTGTATAAAGCAAAGGCTGGACGTGATAGAAGATCAATCCAACTGCGTCGCAGTCCAAAGTTGAAAGAAGTCTTACCTTTGCGTATTGGACCTTCAAACTGCAAACTGCCGTCAAGAAGACCTAGTCTGTAACTACCGTGATAATGGTTTAAATCTCCATCGTCTGTCCTTACGTCAACAACGGAAGAGAGCCTTCCTCCATATCTGGCAGGAAAACCGCCTTTATAAAAGTCTATATTCTTTACAACATCGGAATTAAAAGCAGAGAATAGTCCCAGTGCATGATTTACTTGGTAGAGTGGTGAACCATCAATAAGGAATAAGTTCTCATCATTATTACCTCCATGAACATATAGCCCGCTAGTAAGTTCCACTCCAGAAGCTACACCACTTGATCGCTGTAATGTCTTTATAATATCAGGACTGCTGAGAAGTGCATAACCAGTCTTGATATCTTGTCTGCCGAAAGAATGTTTGCCGGTTTGTGTCGTCATTAGGGGAGAGTTTAAATCGGCAGTGATTACAATCTCCTTAATGTTTGCATTCTCTTTAAGTATGAAATTCAGATGTACGTTTGATTTTAAATTCACTTTTTCCTGCTTGTCATCAAATCCAATGTATCCGCATCTTATATTATGTGTGCCTTCTTGCAGGGTTATGGAAAAAAAACCAGATGAATTTGTCATAGTCGCTAGTCCGGTATTCATATCCTGAATCGTAGCATTGATAAGTCTCTCGCCATTCACATCTTCTGCAAATCCGCTAAGAGTATAATTGTGTTTTATGTCGTTTTGTTCTTTGTGATGTGGTGTGTGAACGGAAGGCTTAGCTTCAGTCTTTTGCTTTAGCATTATGTAGTCCCCAATAATAGAAAAGTCTATTTCGCTGTTTGCAAAAAGTGATTGAAGGGCTTGCTGAATAGTCATGTTTTGTAATGATTTTCCTTTATACGGTCTATCCAAAGGAAGGGAAGAATCATACACAAAATTCATTTTTCTTTCATTTCTCAACCATTCTATCTGCTGCCTCATGGTCTTTGCCTTAGCTGTTATTACCAAAGACACAAAAAGCAAGAAGAATAGCAACACGCATTTACGTAATTTCATTTTTCTTTTAATCTTTTTTTTTATTTATCTATTGGTATGACGCAAAAACATGGATTATCCCCCATCGCAATAACTAATTATTTTTAGAATATAGTAAACATAACAAATAATATTTCATCACGACTGCCATGAAGACGTTTCAGCGCCTTGCTTATCTGGTGCTCTACAGTCTTTTCTGAGATACATAACTCTTCGGCAATCTCACGGTATTTCATGCCGTCACGTTTGCTCATAAGAAAAATCTTTCTGCATTTATCTGGCAAGTTATCTATTGCAGTCCACAACCTTGCTTCTTTTTCTGATCGTAATTTAGCTTCATCATCACTGATTATGTTTTCTAAATCAGATGGTTCTATGTCTGTAACAAAAGTCGATTTACGTAAAAAGTCAATACATGCGTTGCGCACGGCAGTATAAAGATACGCTTCTTGGTTTCTGGGTTCGTGTTCCCACAATTTCACAAAACAGTCTTCCACAATGTCTTCTGCGCTATTCAGGTCATTGCCTAAATAGTGCAAAGCATAAAGGCATAGTGGTTTATATAATTTTTTAAATATGGTTTCGATATTCATGTTATATTATTAATTGAACAGGAAATGATCGGTATTATTTATTCTCATCTTCTCGTAGTGACGTATATATATGCATGGTTATAAAGCACAATATACATTTACATTCATCAATGTTAACGATTTCTTCGGCAATATGCTTGTGATATATTTACATGGTTACTTTTATCATTAGTAAGCAGCTGTGTGATTGGGGCATTCCAATCTTCTAATACAAGCCTAAAAATAGTTTTATCGCATTCTTTATCACAGTGTTTATAGACAAATTCTATTACTGCAACCAAATATGCGAATAGTTTAAAATTCATAATAATCCAAGTTTTGTGCAAATGTAAAGGAATAATTGCTAATAATGAATGTGTTAGTGGCTTTTTTGGACTTTTTTATATATATCATTACATTGATAAATAAAAAATAACAATTTCTTATGCCTTCATGACTTTTATTCATAGATTTATAATAAGTACTCAAGATGGTTTGTCTCACGATTATTTTGGTTTCTATGTTGGTCGTTGTAATTTGGATTGTGTGCCCATTTTGTTTTGCAGTTTTAGATATAGTTTACCTGTTCTATTTAAAAACAACACTATATTGTAACGAATGTTTGATGCAAATCAATAAAAGTGCCCAAAAATATGTTTTATAGCATATATATTAGGACAACGCACTAAAAATCAGTACCTTTGCAGCAGTAAAAAGATAAAGATATAAGGATAACAAAATTAAGAAAGGAAAAATGATTATGGTAACATTAATGGTATTTGCAGTAGTTGCAGTAATGATTGCACAGGCAATTAACTTAAACGGCAAACTTAGCTAAAAAGCTGAGTCCGCTTTTTAAAGAAAGACAAATTATTAAATTAAATATACTGAATGGCATGTCAAGGCAAAAAGTCTGACATGCCATTTTTTTATGTTTTTATTTTGTTGTTCCTATAAGATTAATTAAATTTGTAGCGTGATATTGATTGTTGTAATATAAATAAGTTTTTCCAATCAATGCCTTTCACATATAAACATATATAATGAAGTTAGTAAAACCAAAGAAAAATTTAGGTCAGCATTTTCTCACTGATTTAGGAATAGCTCGCAGAATAGCCGATACTGTTGATGCCTATCCAGATATTCCTGTACTTGAAATAGGACCAGGAATGGGAGTCTTAACTCAATATCTGGTTACAAAAAACAGAGATGTTAAAGCTGTAGAAATTGATTCAGAATCAGTGGCATTCTTGTATGAGAACTATCCTAAGTTGTGCGATAATATAATAGGCGATGATTTTCTTCGTATGGATCTAAATGAGATCTTTGCAGGTAAGCAATTTGTGCTTACAGGAAACTATCCTTATGATATTTCTTCCCAGATATTCTTCAAGATGCTTGATTACAAGGAACTCATCCCATGCTGTACTGGTATGATTCAGCGTGAAGTTGCGCTTCGAATTGCATCAGCGCCAGGATGCAAGGCCTATGGAATTTTGTCTGTACTGATACAAGCATGGTATGATGTTGAATATCTGTTTACTGTAGACGAGAATGTCTTCAACCCACCACCAAAGGTTAAGAGTGCCGTAATAAGAATGACTCGTAACAGTGTAACAGAACTTGGTTGTGATGAAAAACTTTTCAAGCGTCTTGTAAAAACAGTATTCAATCAGCGTAGAAAGATGTTGAGAGGAAGTATAAAGCAGATGTTCTCAAAGGACCACATGCCAAGTCCTGATTTCTTTACAATGGACATAATGACTAAACGCCCTGAACAGTTGTCTGTTAAGCAGTTTGTCGAATTAACAAATGTCGTAGAAAAAGTATTGCAATAAATATATGGCAATGATTGATAAGAAAGATAAATATGACACACTTTGTGCACAGATAAAAAGTCTAGTAGAAGGAGAACAAAATGTTGTAGGCGTATTGTCTAATGTCTCATCCATTATGCACGAAACATTTCCTGAAAGCTATTTCTGGGTAGGATTTTATCTTGTTAGTGGAGAAGAATTGATACTAGGACCTTTCCAGGGAAGCGTAGCATGCTATCGCATAAAGAGAGGTCGCGGAGTTTGTGGCAAGTCTTGGGAAGAAAACTCAACATTGATAGTTGATGATGTTGAGGCTTTTCCTGATCATATAGCGTGTTCTTCATTGTCGCGTTCTGAAATAGTGGTTCCTATTCACCGTTCAAATGGTGATGTGTATGGAGTTATTGATATCGATAGCACTGAACTTTCTGCATTTGATGCGACAGACAGACTGTATATTGAAAAGATTGCAAATATTTTATCTAAAGAGTTGCAGTTTTGAAAATTAATATCTAATTTTGTAGAATAGAAAATTAAATAATCATATAATTATGTTAGACGTTAAAGCAACATTAAGCGACGCCGAAGAGCGCATGGAGATGGCTGCAATGTATCTTGCCGACGAATTGACACACATTCGTGCCGGTCGTGCTAATACAGCCATTCTTGATGGCGTGAAAGTTGAATCTTATGGAAGTAAGGTCCCTCTTAATCAAGTCGCAACCGTAACTACACCAGATGCAAGATCTATTGCCATACGTCCATGGGATAAAAAAGCAATTAAAGATATCGAAAAGGCTATTATGGACAGTGATGTTGGTATTACTCCAGAAAATAATGGTGAGGTTATCCGTCTTGGTATACCACAGCCAACTGAGGAACGCCGTAAGGACCTTGTTAAGCAGTGCAACAAAATTGGTGAGAAGACCAAGATTGAAGTACGTAATGTCCGTGGTGAGGTTAAGGAAAAACTTAAGAAGGCCATTAAAGACGGATTGTCTGAAGATATTGAGAAAGATGCTGAGGCTGATCTACAGAAAGTTCACGATAAGTACATTAAGAGGATTGAAGACCTGCTGACTGATAAGCAGAAGGAAATCATGACCGTATAATTAGTCTGAATGAAAGGACTAGTTATAAAGAACACCGGTAGCTGGTATTCAGTTAAGACTGATGAAGGAAAGGTTATCGAAAGCAAGATAAAGGGTAATTTCCGATTGAAAGGAATCCGTAGTACAAATCCTGTTGCAGTTGGTGATCTTGTTGAGATTATCACTAATCAGGAAGGTACAGCTTTTATTACTAAGATTGAAGACCGTCGTAACTACATTATACGTAAGTCTCAGAATCTTAGTAAGCAAAGTCATATTATAGCTGCTAACGTAGATCAGGCTTTCCTTATAGTCACGGTGAATTATCCGCAGACAAGTACTACTTTTATAGATCGTTTTCTTGCTTCTGCAGAAGCTTACAGGGTACCTGTAATATTGGTGTTCAACAAAATGGACATTCTTTCAGAGGAAGAAAAGCATTATCAACAGATGATGCTGAAGCTATATTCCACAATTGGATATGAATGTGTCGAAACTTCCGCCGTAAACGGTGATGGGATGGATGTGTTGCGTCCAATGCTGAAAGGCAAGATAACACTGTTGAGCGGAAATAGTGGAGTAGGAAAGAGTACGTTGATAAACAGAATTTTACCTGAAGCTAATCTGCGTACATCTGAAATAAGTGATGCCCATAATACAGGTATGCATACCACTACATTCAGTGAAATGTTAGAATTGCCTGAGGGTGGATATATTATTGATACTCCTGGAATAAAAGGATTTGGCACTTTTGATATGGCTCCTGAAGAACTTACAAGTTATTTTCGTGATATTTTCCACTATTCGAAAAATTGCAAATTCAGCAACTGTAAGCATACTCATGAACCTGGTTGTGCTGTGTTGAAGGCTTTGGAAGATCATTATATTGCAGCAAGCAGATACCAAAGTTATTTGAGTATGTTGAGTGATCAGGATGAAAACAAATATCGTGAGGCTTTCTGATATTTAACGAATATCTTATAAACAAATAAAAAAGTGGCTGAAAGATTGTTCTTTCAGCCACTTTTATGTGTTATATATTATTCTCCTATTGTTATAGTATATTCGCTCATGAAGCTACATCCTGGGAGAAGTTTGTTCATAAGATACTTATCCTTGAATTCTCCGTCGTATTCAGCCCAGTCATGAATGCCATACCAAGGTTCGATACATACGAAATGTGCGTCTTTACCATACGGGCTCCATATACCAACGGCAGGAGTCTTTATGTCAAGAGTAACCTCTGGTTTGCCTTCTTTATTGAGAATGCTAATCTTTTTAAGTTGACTGTGATCGAAGATAACTGCGTCATCCTTAAAGTCATTTTGTGTGAACTTATAAAGTCCATCTTCTGTCTTCACCTTATGATATCCTGGAGTGATACATCCACCTACATTACCATAAAGTCTGCTAGGTTCTTTCTCGTCAAACTTGAGAGTACCCGCTAATGGTTCTCCTTGTTTCAAGTCAGGAACGTTGAATGCTGGGTGACCTCCAATCTGGAAATATATTTCCTTATTGTCGGTATTTTCAACATGCCATACTACTTTAATCTTATTTTCTGTAATCTTATAGCTTACAGCTAGATTAAAATGATATGGGTAGTCCTTCAAAGTCTCAGTACTTTCATTGAGGCAATAAACAAGTTGATTATCTCCTTGTGCTATGAGCTTGAAGTCTGTGTCACGTGCGAAACCGTGGCGTCCAAGTTTGTATTCTTTTCCGTTTACACGATATTTGTCTTCCCAAAGTCCGCAAACAATAGGGAATAGAATAGGTGAATGGCGATCCCAAAATTTAGGGTCAGCCTGCCAAAGATATTCCTTACCATTGGCATCCTTGATGCTTTGAAGTTCAGCACCGTGTTTAGACACTGTTACAGTGAGTTTGTCATTTTTGATTTGTTCCATGATATGTTCTTTTAAACATTATTGCAAAGGTAACAAAAAAAACAGTATCTTTGCATAAAATTAAAAAAATATGGTAGACTTTGCACATTTTAATTCGACCAGCGAATATCGCCGCGACGACCTTATACGTAATATAGAGCACGCTGTACAGAAACTTACTCAGGGAGAATTGGAGGCTTTATATTATGACATGCTAACCAAAGGATTAATTGAGGAATAGTAAAAGAATTGTATTCAGGATATGGAAAATGCAAAACTGACAATGTTGGGCACAGGCAATGCTGTTGTGAGTCATATTTATAATACGTGCTTTGTTGTGAGTACAGAAAATACTTCATTACTTGTTGATGCGGGTGGTGGCAATGGCATCTTGTCCCAGATGGATAGGGCTGGAATATCTTTGTCTAGAATACATGATGTGTTTGTTACGCATGCTCATACTGACCACATGCTTGGTGTTGTCTGGGTAATACGGATGTTTATTCAAAGGTCTATAAGCGGTGATTGCAATGGTATTTTAAATGTTTGGGGTCATGAAAAGGTGATAGAAATGCTAAAGTATATAAGTGATAACACTCTTGCCCCAAAACACCTCAAGCAAATGGTAAAGTGCATCGTGTTTCATACTCTTAAAAATCGTGATGAATTTAATGTAGGAGAATTTCATTTAACAGCTTTTGATATACTTTCAACTAAAGAAAAACAATTTGGCTTTGTATGCAGAATGCCCAATGATGAAAAGTTAGTGTGTCTTGGAGATGAGCCTTATAATCCACAAAACAAGGAACTTGTTGAAAACGCAGATTGGATGATGTGTGAGGCTTTTTGCAAATATGCCGATAGAGATGCTTTTCATCCTTATGAAAAACACCACAGTACAGCAATGGATGCTGCGATGATAGCGCAACAATTAAATGTCAAGAATTTAGTGCTTTATCATACCGAAGAAAAGACTATAGCCACTCGTAAGAGAGATTATACAGTAGAGGCTCAGACTAAATTCACTGGTAATATATTTGTCCCAGATGATTTAGACGAAATAAAGTTGTGATGTTTTTATAGAAAATATTGTCAGTTGCAAACTTATCTGTAACAATTTAAAATAAATATTTGCAAATATTTGCAAATGGTTAAATGTTTATTTATATTTGCAACATAATGACATAAACATATTTTCTATGAAAAAACTATCCGTGCTATTGGGAGCTTTATTTCTTTGTTGCAATTCAACATCGAATATCCTAAAGGCTTCACCTCTTATTAATCAGTTGGTGGTAGGAGCGAAAGCTACAGTTACGATTAAAGGAATTGTTGTCGACGAAAATGGTGAACCTGTAATTGGTGCCAGTGTAACAGAACCTGGAACTACGCGAGGCTCGGTGACAGACGTTAATGGAAATTTTTCGATTAATGTTGGAAACGGAAGTAAGATCCGTATTTCCTTTTTAGGCTATAAAACTGTTACCAAAAATGCTAAAGATGGTATGAGGGTACAGCTAGAAAGTGACAATGCCTTGCTAGACGAAGTGGTTGTGGTAGGTTATGGTCAGCAGAAAAAAGTGAATCTAACTGGTGCTGTCTCAAATGTTGATCTTGCAAAGACTCTTACAGGTAGACCAGAACAGGATGTTGCAAGGGCTTTGCAAGGAGCCGTTCCTGGTCTTTCAATTATAAACAGCAGTGGAAATATTGATAGTAATCCAACTATTTCTATTCGTGGATTGGGTACATTGTCAAATGGTCAGTCTTCTTCTCCTTTGATTGTCGTAGATGGAGTTCCTGTTGACGACCTTTCTATGATAAATGGCAACGATATAGCTTCAATCTCAGTTTTGAAAGATGCTGCATCTTCTTCAATATATGGTAGTCGTGCCGCGTTTGGAGTAATCCTTATCACAACCAAACAGGCGAATAAAGGTGATAAGATTTCAATAAAATATGATGGGCATCTGGCTTGGGATAATGCAACTTATCTTCCTGATTATCCTGATGTTCCAACCCAGCTTAAATCTGCTATGATGGCTAAGGCGCGTACCGATGGTGGTTCAGTTGAACTCTTTGGTATGTATTTCGACAAATTATTGCCTTATGCAGAGAAATGGCAGCAACAGAATAGTGGAAAAAAGGGATATAGTTTGATGCGTCCTTATCAGAGTGACAGCGATGTTGGTGATTATTATTTCATGAATGGTCAGCCCATGTATTATGCAGATTATGACATAAAGAAAATATGGTATGATAATGCTGCACCTTCGTTGAGTCATGATCTTTCAATTAGTGGTTCAAGCGGTAAAACTGTGTTTTATATGTCTGTTGGATATGACAAGAAGCAGGACCTGATGAAATTTAATCCAGCACAGCGTGAAAGATATAATGCCACTTTGAATTTAAAGACTGATGTTACCGATTGGCTTTCTGTAGGAGCGAGAGTTAATTTCACTCGTCGTCATATAGGTAAGGCAAATTCTTATAACAACATATATCAGTATCTTTGGAGATGGGGCTCATTCTTTATTCCTTCTGGTATAATGCAGGCATCAGACGGCTCACAATATGATTATCGCATGATAGCCATGCAGAAGCAGGCATCGCGATTATATAATGTTCATGATGTATTCCGTATGAATGCATTTGCAAAGGCTAATATAACAAAAGACCTCACGCTTAATGCTGATTACACTTACGAGATTGACAATAGTAATTTAAAATCAAGCAACCATAGTGTGTATGGAATGAACTGGTCGGGTGTTGCTCCAGCATATATTGTAGGAACATCAACAACAAATGCCACACGTGACAATACCAAGGCAAATCGTTGGACAGCGAATGCATATATGAACTACAATCATTCATGGAACGATGTGCATAATCTAAATGTAATGGTTGGTGTTAATGGAGAAAATTATTCTTCTGATTATTTCTATGCCAATCGCACTCAACTTTATGATGAAGAATACCCAGAACTATCTCTTGCTTATGGAGATATGACAAAGGCTACCATTAAGTCTTCTACTGGTGATCGTGCTTCAGCTGGCTATTTTGGACGTATAAACTATGATTATAAAGGTATATATCTATTGGAACTTAACGGTAGATATGATGGTTCTTCAAGATTTCCAGAAGGTGACAAGTGGGCGTTTTTCCCTTCTGGGTCTTTAGGATATCGCTTTACTGAAGAACCTTATTGGAAAAATCTAAATAAGTATGTCTCTAGCGGTAAGTTACGTATGTCCTATGGTGAGATAGGAAATGAGGCAGTAGGCGATTGGATGTTTATTTCAAGAGTATCGGCTATTTCTCCATCAGACATAACATGGCTCAATGGAAGTAATACAAAAGTTAATCAATTTGATATGCCGGATTGGGTGTCACCAACTCTTACATGGGAACGAATACAGTCTTTCAATTTAGGTCTTGATTTGGGTTTCCTTAATGATGAACTCACTGTTACTGCAGATTGGTTTCAGCGTGTCACGAAAGATATGTTAGCTCCAGGAACAGCTCTGCCTGCAAGCGTTGGAGCAACTGCACCATATTCAAATGCTGGTCAACTTCGTTCAAGAGGTTGGGAAGTAACTCTTAATTGGCGTAAGCAGATTAATAAGAATTTGGGTCTTTATGCTAATTTCAGTATTGGCGATTCTAAGGTTAAGGTTACTAAATGGAACAATACTTCTAAACTTATCGGATATACAGGTGGTATCGTTACTGATGCAAATGCCAAGATGTATGCTTACCAAGGTGAAAATTGGGGCGATATATGGGGATTTGAAACAGATCGTTATTTCACGGAGGAAGATTTTAATGGAAAGAATGCTGATGGTTCTTGGAAATATAAGTCGGCTGTAGCAAATCAGACTGGCATACAGACTGATAATTTCGTATATGGTCCTGGTGATATAAAGTTCAAAGATTTAAATGGTGACGGAAAAATTGATGGTGGCAAGGGTACAGCCGAGGATCATGGAGATCTTAAAGTTATAGGAAATACACTTCCTCGCTATGAATATAGCTTCCATTTGGGTGGAACATATTGTGGATTTGATATTGATTTATTTTTCCAAGGAGTTGGTAAACGTGACATGTGGACATTGTCTTCTTTGGCGTTTCCAGAAATGCGTGCTCCAGATCTTGCAATATATTCAAATCAGACAAGATATAATGTTTATGACCCAGCAAACAATATAGTAAATATCAATCAGAGTAATGATTTTCCTTGTCTATATGCTGGAAATGAAGCCCCTGGTAATGTTGCCGCACTCGCCCCAATAGGTGGTGAACATAATTACTACCCTCAGACAAGATATCTTGTTAATATGTCATATCTTAGATTGAAAAATATAACAATTGGCTATACAGTTCCTCAGTCAATCCTGAGACACATCTATATTCAGAAGATACGTGTATACGGCAGCGTTAACAATCTCTGTCTTCTTCATAATGGATGTGGAAATCTTCCTGTTGACCCAGAAATGAACGATGGACAAGGTACTCTTACCTATGGCACATGGGGACGTACATATCCAATCACACGTTCTTGGTCTGTCGGTATTGAAGTTACTTTCTGATTTATATAACTTATATAATAATTTCGATATATGAAAAAGATTATAATATATGCCTTTGTAGCAATCACTTTGATGTTCTCTGGCTGCAATGATATGCTGGATAAGTCTCCTCGTGACACATTTACAAATAATACCACTTTCTGGAGTAATGCCAATGCGGTTGAGAGCTACAGTAACAAATTCTATGATAACTATATTGGGTATAATTCAAAGGGTGATTTGGGATGGTTCTATTTCAAAAGCTTTTCTGATGATCAGGTAAACCCAACGTTTGATGACTGGACTTATAAAACGATTCCTAGTACCTCAAGCGACTGGACTGATGGTTCCAAAGAGATACGTCGTGTAAACTATCTCATTCAGGGATTGTCTTCTTCATCACTTACAAATGGAGAGAAAGCACGCTTTATGGCGATTGGACGTTTAAATCGTGCATGGGAATATTATCAAATGGTAAGAAAGTTTGGTAATATGCAGTGGATGCAAGATGTAATCACAGATCCTGATGACAATAGAATTTATGGTTCACGTACAGACCGTGATGTTGTCATAGATTCAGTGCTTAGTGATTTAAACTATGCCGTAGCTAATCTTGATGATGTAAGTGATAAGACGGCATGGAGCAAACAGATGGCATTGGCGATGAAGAGTGATGTATGCCTTTATGAGGGTACATTCTGCAAGTATCGTACAACTGCTGATAATGGAAAGGCACCTGATTTGTCACGTGCACAGAAATACCTTAACGAGTCAGTTACAGCTTCCGAGGCAATCATGAACTCTGGTAAGTTTGCTTTGAGTACCAATTACGGAGACATATATAATTCACTTTCTCTTGGTAGTAATAAGGAGATAATATTCTATCGTAATTACGAAAAGGATATGGTTATGCATTCGTTAGTGGACTATACCTGTAATTCTACAGAGCAGTTTGGAATCTCTAAGGATGCCTTTGATGCATTTCTGTTTCTTGATGGCAAGCCTAAAGCGAATACCACTCTAAATACAGACGATAAGGCTGTAATCAATTCTGGTGGCAACTATTCTGTTAGCAGAATGCTTTCTCAAAGAGATAAACGTTTAAGTTTACTTGTAGACTCTATTATAAGTTTTGCTGGTCATGGATGGGCGCGTGTCAACAATATGGGCGTTTCTGCTTCTCCTCAGATGACATCTTCTACAGGATATACAGTAAGAAAGTATGATAATATGAGCCTTGATTCATATTATCGCATTAATATTGGTACTGGATATACAGATGCTCCGCTTTATTGGTATGCCGTGATATTATTGAATGAGGCAGAAGCTAAGGCTGAGTTGGGAACTATTACGCAATCAGATCTTGACAAGACTATTAATCTTTTGCAGAGTCGCGTAGGATTAAAGCCGATGACATTGCTACCTGATGCCGACCCAGCAAACAATATGGGAGTAAGTAATCTATTGTGGGAGATTAGACGATGCAGACGTTGTGAGCTTATGACAGACAATTGGTATAGATATTGGGACTTGGTGCGTTGGCATCAGTTAGATAAACTTGATACAAGCAAGAATCCTGATATTATGCTTGGAGCAAATTTAAGCAATATCAGTAATGTAGGTGTTAATGTAACAACAGATAAATATATGATTGGTAATACAAAAACTCGCACATACGATAGCAAGTATTACCTTTATCCTATACCTACCGGACAAATTACTCTAAGTCCTGAAACAGGACAAAACCTTGGTTGGTGATAATTTGTATGTAAGTGCAACATTATCAAATGATTAAAAACTCCGCAATTGCGGAGTTTTTTTGTTTTTATTTTGTAATTTTGCATCCATTATTAGATATTATGTAATGAGAAGAGAAGAAAGAAAAATTATAAGAGGTATATATGATTACCTTATAATAGCCATTGGAATGGTAATTGGAAGTCTCGGATGGGTGGCTTTTCTGTTGCCAAACAAAATTACGATAGGTGGTCTTCCTGGTGTTTCCTCAATCGTTTATTGGGGTATGGGCATTCCGGTTCAGTACACATATCTGGCAATAAATGTATTGCTTTTAGCAGCGGCACTGAGAGTACTTGGATTCAAGTTCTGTGTAAAGACAATATATGCGGTCATGTTTTTTACAACATTCACTACTTTTTGGCAACATATCGTAGGAAACACTGTTATGTTTCACGACCAGCCTTTTCTAGCATGTGTTGTCGGTGGTTTGCTTTTAGGTATAGGAACTGGTTTCAGTCTTTTGCGCAATGGCAGCACTGGTGGCTCTGATGTCATAGCCTCTATTGTGCATAAATATCATGATGTGTCGCTTGGACACATTATTCTGGTATGCGACCTTTGTGTGATAACATCCAGCTACCTTGTACTGAACAGTTGGGAAAAAGTTATATATGGATATATCGTGCTTTTCGTCATGTCATATACCATAGATCATGTGATAAATGGTTTTCGTCGTTCGGTACAGTTCTTTGTCATTTCTGAGAAGTATCAGGAAATAGGTAGACTTATAAATGATGAGGCTGCACGTGGCTGCACAGTGATAGATGCCCATGGCTTTTACAGTGGTAAAAAGATGGGTATGCTGTTTGTGATAGCAAAGCAAAACGAAAGTCACAACATATTCAGCATTATTGATGATGTTGATCCTAGTGCTTTTGTTAGTCAAAGTGCCGTTACTGGAGTCTATGGTTTGGGCTTTGATAGAATGAAAGTTGGTACTAAACGAGTGAATAACAAATAATTTTGTTACTTTTGCAAAATATGATTGATTACGAGGATATAAAGGGTAAAAAGATAGCACTCCTTCTTTCGGGTGGTGTCGACAGCAGTGTCGTTCTTTATGAAATGGTTAGTCATGGCGCAAAACCAGACTGTTTCTATATAAAGATTGGTCCAGAAGAAAAAGAGGAATGGGATTGTAGTAGCGAGGAAGACTTAGAAATGGCTACTGCCGTTGCTGCAAGGTATGATTGCAAGCTAAATGTTATCGACTGTCATAAGGAATATTGGAGTCAGGTAACAAAATATACAATGGACAAAGTCAAGGCTGGTTTCACGCCTAATCCTGATGTTATGTGTAATCGTCTGATTAAGTTTGGTGCATTTGATGAAAAAATGGGTTATGACTATGATTTGATAGCAACCGGACATTATGCACAGACTGAATGGCATGACGGATACAAATGGCTCACAACAAGTCCTGATCCTGTTAAGGATCAGACAGATTTTCTTGCCCAAATTTATGATTGGCAATTGCATAAGGCTATATTTCCAATAGGTCATTTTGAAAAGAATGAAGTTAGGGAAATTGCCGAACGTGAACATCTTGTCAATGCCAAACGTCGTGACAGTCAGGGAATATGTTTCCTTGGTAATATTGATTATAATGAATACCTAAAGCGTTACCTTGGTGAAAAGACAGGCGATGTCATTGAACTTGAAACAGGTAATGTTATCGGTCAGCATAAGGGATTGTGGTTTCATACTATCGGTCAGCGTAAGGGACTTGGATTTGGTGGCGGACCTTGGTTTGTTGTAAAGAAAGATGTTGAACTTAATATTCTTTATGTTAGTCATGGTTATGATCCAGAGACAGCCTATAAGCAGGATTTTAAGATTCATGATTTTCATTTCACAACATATTGTCCTGAAGGAAGTACTGAAATACAGTTACCTGATAACATCACGTTCAAGATAAGACACACTCCAGAATATTTACCAGCAACATTGGAGAACAATGTTGACGGCACATATACCATTCATGCCGCTAAAAAGGTTCATGGTGTTGCTCCAGGGCAATTCTGTGTAATATATGATAATCAACATCATCGTTGTTTCGGTTCAGGAGAGATAACTTTATAGTAATAAACTCAACCGCTTGTTATTATAAAGCGGAGTAATATATATATTATTTCATTATGAAAGAAGAACAGATTTTAATTCGTATAACAGGTCAGGATCGTCCAGGTCTTACTGCTTCGATAATGGAAATACTTGCGCTCTACGATGCACATATTCTTGATATCGGTCAGGCTGATATTCATAGCACTCTTTCGCTAGGTATTCTTATCCGCATAGATTATACGCATTCTGGTCAAGTAATGAAAGAATTACTTTTCAAGGCTGATGAACTTAATGTAAACATTGGTTTCACACCTATTTCTGATGATGAATATGAATCATGGGTTAACCGTCAGGGCAAGAATAGATTTATTCTTACTGTTATCGGTCGTACTCTTTCTGCCAAGCAAATTGCAGCTGCTACAAAGATTATTGCTGATCAGGGGTTGAATATCGACTCTATATTGAGACTTACAGGTAGAATGAGTATCAAGAAGCCTGAACGTAACGTACGTGCATGCATTGAGTTTTCTCTAAGAGGTACACCTGCTGATAGGGAACAAATTCAGGCATCACTGATGCAGATGGCTTCAGAACAGGAAATTGACTTCTCTTTCCAACGTGATGATATGTATCGCCGCATGCGACGTCTCATTTGCTTTGATATGGATTCCACGCTTATACAGACAGAATGTATTGATGAGTTAGCTGCTCGTGCTGGAGTAGGGGCTCAGGTGAAGGCTATTACTGAGAGGGCTATGCGTGGAGAAATAGATTTTAAGGAAAGTTTCACCGAACGTGTTGCACTTCTCAAGGGACTTGATGCTGAAGTAATGCATGAGATTGCCGAAAACATGCCTATCACCGAGGGTGCCGATCGTCTTATGTCAGTATTGAAACGATGCGGTTATAAGATTGCTATACTAAGTGGTGGTTTCACCTATTTTGGAGAATATCTGCGCAGACGTTATGGTATTGATTATGTATATGCAAATGAGTTGGAAATTGGCGAAGATGGAAAGCTTACTGGTAAATACATTGGAGATGTTGTTGATGGTAAGCGTAAGGCTGAACTTCTTAAACTAATAGCACAGGTAGAGCAAGTGAATCTTGCCCAGACAATAGCTGTAGGTGATGGAGCCAATGACTTACCGATGATTTCAGAAGCAGGACTTGGCATTGCTTTCCATGCAAAGCCACGTGTTAAGGCTACAGCGCAGCAATCCATAAGTAATATAGGACTTGACGGTGTGCTTTATTTCCTAGGTTTTAAGGATAGTTATCTTGGTGAACAAGGTAAATTGTAAAGCATTTAATATAAAAAAATAAGGCAGAAAATAATAATCATTTTCTGCCTTATTTCGTTTATGTTATTCCAGTCCAACAAGTAGACCGTTTTCAATATCAATTCTTTCTGCCTGTGGATGCTTTGGCAATCCAGGCATGCGCATGATGTCTCCAGCTACAGCCACAATCATTTCGGCACCTGTGTTTATCACTAGGTCACGAATAGTGAATGTGAAGTCCTTTGGTACACCATGTCTCTTAGCATCATCGCTTAGTGAATATTGTGTCTTTGCGATACATACGGGATAATTCCCCAGTCCCCATTCGTCAATGCGTTCGAGAGCTTTAACAGCAGACTTTTTGAATACTACGTTGCTTGCACCATACACATTTTTAGCAACACTTGTAATCTTGTCCTTTATGCTGTCTGTTTCGCTGTAAGTGAATTTAATATCTCCAGAAGGATTGTTAGATATACTGTCTATTGCTAGCTGTGCAAGTTCAAGACAACCTTCACCGCCTTTCATGTAAGCCTCATTCATAGCAAATCCTACTCCACATTCTTGGCAGTGCTGGCTGACGAGTTCTATTTCTTCTTCCTTATCGTTGCTGAATCTGTTTAAGGTAACAACTACGCTTTGTCCCATATTGCGCATGTTACTGATGTGCTTATCCAGATTTTCAAGTCCAGCTTTTATGTTGTCGATATTTCCGTTGTTAGGATCTCCAACCTGCATACCTCCGTGCATCTTTAGTCCCATAATCGTAGCCACAATAATGGTAAGCTTAGGCTGTATTCCTGCTTTTCTGCATTTAATATCAAGGAACTTCTCTGCACCAAGATCTGCACCGAATCCAGCTTCTGTTACAACATAGTCACCAAATGTCATTGCCATTTTTGTTGCTAGGATACTGTTGCATCCATGAGCGATGTTAGCAAAAGGACCACCGTGAATGAATGCTGCTGTTCCTTCTATTGTCTGTACAAGGTTTGGTGATAAAGCGTCTCTCAGTAAAACAGTGATAGCTCCACCAACACCAAGATCTCTTACTTTGAAAGGTTTGTTGTCGAGTGTCACTCCAAGTAGAATATTCTCAATTCTAAGTCTCAGGTCTTCTTCGTCTTTTGCCAAGCAGAGTATAGCCATGATTTCACTTGCAGGAGTAATGTCAAATCCGCTTTCAGCAATAATGCCGTTAGTCTTTGGGCCAATACCTGTTGTGATACATCTCAAATTACGGTCATTGACATCCAAAATTCGTTTCCACAGAACTTCTTTCAGGGCAAAACCTTCCTCTCGGTGTTGATAAATATAATTATCAAGCAATGCTGCAATCATGTTGTGAGCAGAAGTAATTGCATGGAAATCACCTGTGAAATGCAGATTAATTCTATCCATTGGCAACACCTGTGAATAACCTCCACCAGTAGCACCGCCCTTCATGCCGAAGCAAGGACCAAGACTCGGCTCACGAAGCGCTAGCACAGATTTCTTTCCCAGTCTGTTCATCGCCATAGATAAGCCAATGCTTACAGTGGTTTTTCCGATACCTGCCTTTGTAGGGCTTATAGCAGTAACAAGAATAAGATTACTTTTGGCAACTTTGTCAGCGTCAATAAGTTTCAGTGGCACTTTGGCAATATATTTGCCGTAGTTTTCAAGCTCCTCGCTTGGTACCCCAATCTTGTCCGCAATTTTTTCAATGCGTTCCAATTTGCATTCGCGTGCAATTTCAAGTTCCGTTTTCATTTATTTCTCGTATAGTAATGTTGTGTATTCTCAGTCAGTGATATCCCTGTCAATGTTTATTTCTATGTCATAGTCAGTAAATATCTCGTTGATGCCGTTGATAACATTCTGCCTCAGCGTTACGACGTCTTTTTCCATAAAGCTCACCAATATATCAAACTGTATAATTTTGAGCGTTCTGTCTATATACAGTCCGTGCATCTGCATGATGTTTTTATATTTTGCAATTACAGTCTTAATTTGTTCTTGCATATCAAGAGCTGTCTTATCTTTAGAGTTTATAGCATATATTCCAACCGTTAGAAAGATATTGTATTTCTCTCTTATCTTTCGTTGTACATTCTTAGTTATCGTATAAATCTCACTTGCGCTCAAAGTGTCTACGATTTCGATATGTACCGATCCCACCATTTTTTCTGGTCCATAGTTGTGTAGCAGTAAATCGTATGCACCGTTTACTCCTTGAATTGCAGCCACATCCATTTTTATGCTTTTCGTTAGTTTAGCATCTATTCGTCTGCCAATAAGTTCATTTATCGGCGACATCACCATTTTTATACCTGCTTTAATGATAACAATTGATATCAGCCCACCTAACCATGCATCCACCGATATACCCCATATCATCATAATTAGTGCCGATATTAGAGTAGCAACTGAGATCACTGCATCGAATGACGCATCTGCACCTGAAGCCGTTAATGCTTGAGAGTTTACAGCTTTGCCAACCTTCGTCACATATTTTCCAAGCACGATTTTAACTACCACAGCAATGGCAATTATTGATACAGAAATATAAGTATATTGAGAAGGTTCTGGATTTATAATTTTCTTTGCAGATTCAATAAGCGATGTTATTCCAGCAGCAAGAACGATAAAGGCAATAATTATTGCGCTGAAATATTCTATTCTTCCATGTCCGTATGGGTGTCCTTTGTCAGCAGGTCTATTGGCAAGTTTTGCTCCGATGATAGTTATCAAGCTAGACAGCACGTCAGTCAAGTTGTTTAATGCGTCAAGCACTATGGCTATCGAGTTAGCAACCAGTCCCACTATAGCTTTAAACAGTGCAAGCAATATGTTGGTTCCGATACCAACATAACTAGTTTTCACTATTTTGTGTTCGCGTGAAGATTCTTTAATCATAATCTTTCTTTGTGATAACGCATGCAAAGATACAAATAATTCGCTAATTATTCATTTACAGTCCAATAGTTTTTACTTAATATTTCTGTAATATATCAAATTCGTTTTTTTGACATATACTTCGTTAAAATTAAAAACTTGCTGTTTTATTTTGTTGTTGTTTCGATTTTGATTACATTTGTGAATTAATTAATGTCTTCGGCTTCAGTTTCAAACCGTTGGTATTGTTAAATATAATACTGATAATAATTAAAAACGTAATGAAACGAATTTTATCATTCTTTTGTGCTATGATAGTATCTATCTGTGTTTCTTCTGCTTATGCAGATGATGTTAAGGCTGACTATCGTGTAGTGCCATTGCCTGAAAATATTAAGATATTGGGCAACAAACCATTTATCCTCGATGCTTCTGCAAATATTGTGTATGCTAATGGTGATAGCCTTCTACAAAGAAACGCTACCTTCCTTGCCGAATATGTAAAGAAGTCAGTTGGACTTTCTCTTGTAGTTAAATCTCATTCTGCAAATTCAGATAGAAACATATTCTTACGCATTGACAGAAAGATAATAGGTGACGAAGCTTACAAGATAGAGATTAATCAACATAACATTATTGTATCAGGAAAGACCGCTAATGGTGTGTTTTATGGAATTCAGACTTTACGCAAGTCGTTGCCTATCATTCAGCATGCTGAAAATGTTATCATGCCGGCAGCTGTGATAACAGACTCACCACGCTTTGCTTATCGTGGTATGATGCTTGATGTGGCACGGCATTTCTTTCCAGTTGATTTCGTTAAGGAATACATTGATTTGCTAGCATTGCACAACATGAATACTTTCCACTGGCACCTTACGGATGATCAGGGGTGGAGAATAGAGATAAAGAAATATCCTTTGCTTACAAAAATCGGTTCAATTCGTAAACATACTACTTTAGGGCGTAACTCTTCACTCGATGATGAAACTCCTTATGGTGGCTTCTACACCCAGCAGCAGGCTCGTGAAATTGTTGAGTATGCCAAAGAAAGATACATCACTGTTATCCCAGAGATTGATATGCCGGGACACATGCTAGGTGCACTTGCTGCTTATCCTGAACTTGGATGTACTGGTGGCCCTTATCAGGTGAGTGGAAACTGGGGCGTATTTGATGATATCCTTTGTGCTGGAAACGAGAAGACCTATCAATTTATACAGGATGTAATGGATGAACTCATGGATATATTCCCATCTAAATACATACATCTTGGTGGTGATGAGGCTCCTAAAACAAGATGGACTACTTGTGAAAAATGTCAAGGTTTGATAAAAAGCCTAGGGATAAAAGGTGATAAGGAATGCACTGCCGAAAACAGATTGCAAGGATATCTTGTGTCACGAATAGAGAAATATCTAAATCAGAAAGGTCGTAAGATTATTGGTTGGGATGAAATTCTTGAAGGCGATGTTCAGAAGAGTGCCACGATTATGTCATGGCGTGGAGTAGAGGGTGGAATAAAGGCTTCGCGTCTTGGTCATGATGCCATTATGACTCCTGTTTCATATTGTTACTTTGATTATTATCAGACTGATAAAACATGGAATGAGCCATTGCTTATTGGTGGAAATCTGAATATAGAGAAGACGTATAGTTATCAACCTGTTCCTGATTCTTTGACTGCTGCCGAAAAGAAACATATTATAGGCGTTCAGGGAAATCTTTGGACTGAATACATCGTGTGTCCATCCCTTGCAGAATATCAGGTGTTGCCACGAATGGCAGCATTGTCAGAAGTGCAGTGGATGCAATATGATAAGAAGAATTATGCTGATTTCAGAAAGCGACTTGAAAGACTATTGCAGGTATATAAACTTTATGGATATAAGTACTTTGTTGAAAAATAGATCAATTGGCTTTGAAAGATGTTGTCATTCTACTTATAAATACAGCTGAGTATTTAGGCGGAATTAAATAATCCAACTTTTAATTGTGCCGAATTCGACATAATTAAAAGTCAAGCAGTTTTAAATAGTTATAGGCTTAGTACAAAAGAATGGATGGCAAAGACAAATATTCGTCAATTGTTTAATTCTTGAAAGGTTAAAATATTTTAATAATATTGATTATGTAGTTTTGAAATATATATATTAAATTTTTAATTACTACTTTTGTCAAAATATTAAAATTGTTTATTGTAAAAGTTTCATATTATAATAATAAGTGAGCTTTCGGCATGTATAAAAGCTCGAAGGCTTGTTCTATATCAGAAAAAATAGTAACTAAATAAGGTGATTTATGAGAAAAACATTACTTACACTGTTTGCCATTATATCTGTGACAGCAGCAACGGCTCAAACTAGAGCTAGTTATGAACCAGAGTTTATAGGAGAGACTAATCTTCTTTGTATTAATGACAAGGATACAGCAAGTATTGCCGCAGAAAAGCAAATAGGCGTTGTAAAAGCTAAAGCTGGAGCTTCGGTCTTCCTTACGGGTATTGGCTCTATAAAGTCTCGTATCCAAGTAGACGGTGCTACATCTAGCTGTATTGGCTCGGATGCAAAGGCTTATCGTTTGGTAGTAAAAGCAGCTGACAACAAGCAAGATCCTAATTCATTCATTCAGATAATGAAGTTTGAGTCTAAAGGAGATAAAAGACGTTGTGTAATTGCCAAATCTAATACATTCGGCGGTGCTCAGTCAGGTGCTGATGATTTAGTTTCTTTTCAGGCAAAGAAGTATGGTGAAACAGCTTATATACTAAACATACCATCTACTCCTGGTGAATATGGTGTAATGGTTACTAATCCAAATAGTTTAACAGAGAAGAATATGACAGTTTACTGTTATACTATCAAATAGTTTTTACAACTATATAAAGATTTGCTCTCATTCCTAAGATTAACATAAATAGGGTATGAAACCTAGTTTAAAATGTTGCTTAGTAAGAGTGGCAATGCTATTGAAAAAGAATAATGAAGTTCCAGTCGGGACTTCATTTTTTTTATTGCTGTCCGATAAAACTATAAAAATCTTGTAAGACACCTACTTGCTATTTCGAAATTTGGCTTCTAACGCCTGAATTCTTTCCTTTAGTTGTTCAAAAGTCAGTGGGTTCTCGTTATAAATGAAAGACTCGGTCATCGCTTTGTAATCATCACGAAATAAGTTCTCCATCTTTTCTTTAGGCCAGATTATAATTTGCCCTCTCTTGTCGGTATTGTAATCTACTGAGCTGATATGATAGAATTTCTTGCGATGTTCAATGATGCTTTGATAAAGTTTCGCATCCTTTATGGCAGCATCAGAGTAAGTATCCATTAGTCTCTCTAGGTCATATAGATGACGACTCATTCTTTCACTTCTAGGAGCTTTCTTCTGATATTCTTCATTTAGTAAAAATGCCTTTTCAAGAAAGGTTCTTATAGGTTGAACAGTAGGAATTATGCATTGAGTTGCATCATCTACTTCGTTGAAAGAATCATAAATAAGCGAAGTTAAAGCTCTATCTTCAAATGGTTCGTCCATAGACATACAGCTAATTTCAATCTTAACTTTAGGCTGAAGATACTCATTTTTTTCGTCTAAGATACTCGTATAAACAACGTTAAGGACCACTGGGTCACGGTCTGACTCTATTGATTTTTCAACACCATTTTGTATGGCGCTCGTTACATTTTCAACCTTGAAATCTTTTACTCCCAAGTTCATTAATTGAATACTTAATTCAGGGGATAGTTGTTCTATGATAATCTTCCTTGATGCTTTACGCAAACTTTTTAATTGATTGTTAGTTTCACATTTGGCAAAGGGATATAGCTCTTGTTTTTTATCAATTTCTGTAAACCAATTTCTGCTTAAAGAAATGTCTATATCTTCACTGAATCTTTGCAAATTGATGTTTTCCCATTTTCCTTTCGACAAACTTGTTCCTCCTTTGAAAAGCAGGTACTGTGAGAAGGATGTTGAAAAAAGAGCCTTGAGGGTAATAGTTACCCACCAGTCCTTTTCTATAGCCAAGTCGTCAACTTTTGTATTTTCTCCTGTCTTCTGTATAATAGCGATACGCTCTTCTACAGTCTTATCTTGCCAAATGCTCATGTTTTTCTATTATTGGTTTTATATATTTGCGAATCCAAACTGGTGCAATCATCAAATCTGTTTTTATCAGTTGTTTTTCCGTTGAATCTGAGATGATTTTCTCTATTCTATTCGTATCTGAGGAGGTTATATTATCTTTACCCTTTGCCCTTAGTGCCAATACGAGTAATGGCATCAATTGGCTTTTATACGAATAGGCACTGGGAGCTCTGTGTTTTAGCCTAATTTTCTTGTTCCCAATAGTTATTGTTCTTGGAGATCCTGTTGTCAGATAAACAGCATTCATTGGAACCTGTGTTGACAGACCAAGCGCATTCAAGGCATATTCTCCCGTTGGAAGAATTTTTGCATTCTCGTGCTCTGCGATTGATTTTACTATTTTTTCAGCTGAAGGATATACATTGCCATATTTTGTTACTATAGGTTTATAATATATGCCTTTTGCAAGACGTTCAAGAACATTGAAGTCATTCATCGTTGATAATAACTTGCTGACATATTCATTATCGAACTCAGCAAAGTCATTAACAAAGAAAAGCGTTCCTGGCTTAGCTTTGTCTATCCGTTGTTTTATTTGTTCTTGAATTGTCATATTAACAAATTTTAGTCGGTAACTTTTGCAAAGTTATGGAAAAATATTGTTCTTATCAACAATATAACCAATAATTTTAGAAAAAAATGAAAACTAGTGGCTATAATGAGGAAATTGTGATAGAAATAGTATCGTATCAGATCTTTTTATTTAACAAATTTTAGTCGGTAACTTATGCAAAGTTATGGAAAAATCATCACGGCTACAAAAGGAGAATACGACTTCTAGTATGCTTCCCTATGTTTTTTCGTTTTTTTAGCTACGTGAGCTACGGATTTTTTCGTAACGCCTATAAACAGAGGGTATGGCGATACGTAGCTTGGTCAATTTGGCTACGGTGAGCTACGTTTTAGCTACGGCAATTTGTATCATTTTGAGGATAACATGTGTCTTATAAGTAAATTTTTCAAAGAGACGTTGACTGTATCTGAGGAAGTGAGGGTGGGGACATAGATTCAGTAACGAGAACAGAATTTTCAAGCTTGTTTAAATTTTCTGCCGAACTCCGCTGAATTCTCGGCAAAGATACTACAAGATTTATATTTATGCAATGAAATTAATAGTGAGCTGTTAGCCAAAGTTTTAATTATAGGTGCTACACATAATAATACACATGCGTACGCACACTTTAAACTTTTCAGAAATACCAGTGTCGAAATGTCTATCCTTTGAATATCAACTTGTTAGATTTCTTTTCGAACAAAATCAAGTGACGGAAATGTGTCAAGTAGAAATCTAGTTGAGGATTTTTCATAATCTTCTAATGCAATTTTGCAAGCAAACTAGGTTGCGTTTCATGATACTTTACCGAGTGATTAGGCCCATATCACTCCCCAAAACAACGTAAATCGCAATGCGTTTCTTCGTAAAACGCATGATGAAGTTTGAGGTTTCTTCGTCATATCATCGTCACCATATATTATTAAAAATGATAGATAAAACATTGATATTCATTATGTTGCCACTTCGACACTAGTATTTTCAAAAAGTCCTAAGTGCGCGCGTGCACGTACATATATATAGAGAGATTTAGATAACGTAGCTAGAACGTAGCCATCGTAGCTAAATTGTCTTAGCTACGTATCTCAAATCCCTCTGTTTATAGGCTTTACGAGAGAATCCGTAGCTCACGTAGCTAAAAACATGAAAAACCATAGGGAAGGCACCCGAAATGAATGCAATTTGCTTTCTCGTTACGCTATTATGTGATTAGCCTCAGACCATCTTAATAAACAAAAAAAAGGTTCTTCATGAATATATTCATAAAGAACCTTTCTGGTAGAGTGGTAATCTCTGATTTAACCTAAGAAATTACCTAGTTACATGTAGTACTGATAGATTGCGATACCTTTATAATATAGTAAATAAAGGATTACGTATTTTTATTTAGTGCACATCCCACCAAACACGATCTTTTGTTATATCAGTGATATTACGTTTCTTCACCTGAGATACATTTGTCTGTGTTTCAGTTTCGGGATACAGTAATCGTTTAGGACGAACCGATGAATCTGTCTCATCAGCCGAATTCGGGAATTGAGGTAAACCTAATCTGCGAAAATCATTCCATGCTTCAATTCCATTGATAGAATTGTGAGCTAGCCATTTTTGTAGAATAATTTGTTTGATGGTGCCATCGTAAGCAATTGACGGCTGAGCCAAGTAAGATGATATTTCGGATGGAGAGACTCCCATATAGGTGCAAGAAGCCTCAATACCTTTTTGATACAAGCTTGCAGCATTGTCGCTGATCCAGCCTCTCTGAGCTGCTTCAGCTTGAAGGAAGTAACTTTCGAAATCACTTAGCAAAACCAACGATTGAGTAGCCGATTTGAATATTGCTCCAGCTTCAGATTTGTTTTCTTTCGGTCCCTTCAATACAGAGGTATTTGCCATTTTATATTGATCATCGTTGCCTGTATATCCAAAAATTACCCCTTGATACTTGCCTGCTGATGTTTTAGTATACAAATGTGCCAAACGAGGATCATTCAATGCCTCATATTGCGCTATTACATATTCTGTAGGACGAATATAGGTATGAGCAGAGGTTTCTTTATCATCTGTTGAGCGATAATAATTACTCCAATATGGATTGGGCTTGCTTGTTGTAAATCCAGGATTGGCTAAAGCAGATTCGGTGAGAAAACCACTGCCTTCGACTTTGATTTTATCAATTTCGGATGCGATGTATGATTCTTGCCCAGCGACTTCACTCTGACGAATTAAAGCCCTAAGCTTTATGGTATTTGCAAATTGAATCCATTTGGTCACATCTCCGTTAAAGACAATATCATCAGAAGATGGTTTAGCTTCAGCCACACTTCTTTTAGCTTTCAGCATGTTTATAGCTTCAGTCAATAAATCAATCGTTTTCTTATACACTTCAATACCATCTTCGTATTCAGGATGTGGATATGTATCCATGTTGAAGGCTTGATCTAGCGGAATGTCGCCATATATATCTGCTAAACGCATAAAATGCCAAGCAAGCATAATACGGGCAATACCTCCATATACTTTTGAACCTTCTTCTGTTGCCTGATTGAGGATAAGATAATAGTTGTTGGCGTATGTATATCCATTCTCCCAGATAGGAATACCATTACGTTCAGACATTATATCGGCTCCGTTATACTGTTGGATATTGGCATATTGGGTTTTGCTTTCAGCATTTAATCCCCAATATCCACCCCAGAAACAGCCTAACTGATTGAGTTGTACCGATTCTTGATAAGCGGTATTGTATAATGCTGATGGCAGTCTATAAGCCAAAGTCATGTCTTTATCCATTGGCTTATTAGGATTCTCGTTTACATCTAGGAAAGAGTCGCAAGATTGAAAGCAACTACCTACAAAGGATATAAAGAATATGTATAGTGCTATATTAAATTTTTTCATCTCATCAATATTTTATTTTATAATAGTCTGTCTTTAAAAAGTAACATCTAAAGTGAAACCGTATGTGCGATAAGGAGGTTGTTGTCTCCAGCCGTTGAAGCCTTCATTATAATAAAGGTTTTCCGGATCTCCTGCATCGTATCCTTTATGTCTGATTATGAATAAGTTTGTAGCTTGTACACTGATAGTAGCATCACTGATTATGGCTAGTCTTTTCAATATAGAATGAGGAACATTATAGGATAGACTTAATGTTTTTAATTTCAGATAATCTGATTTTGCTGTATAATTGATTGTATAGCCAGCCACATAACTTGACCAATAACTTGCTTTATCACTACCCTTAGCATAGACTGATGTGTTTTCTACATAAGTCTTTGTTCCGTCAGCATTGGTTTGTTGTATAACAGAATTAGGAATAATGTATTCCTTTCTGTTGTATTGAGTAGTCATAGGGTGTGTGCCGGCTTTTATCATCGAATTAATAAATTCAGAATTATTCCATCCACCAAGACGACAGTCGAAATCAAAGTATAAAGAGAAACTCTTATAGCTGATGCTTGATTGAAGTCCAAACAAATGAGGAGGAACAGACGAACCCTTTGTCGTAAGATTTACGGCTTTTGACGGAAGACCTGTTTTTGCATCCACAATAATACGCCCTTGAGGATCGCGATTGTAGTCTGTAACTTTCACACTAGGGAAGGACTCTCCTTTGACGGCATACAAAACTTTAAAGATACTGTATTCTTCGGTGTCATCAGTTCCGTACAGGTCAATAACTTTATTCTTGATATAACTGTAATTGAGAGCTAAGTTCCATCTCCAATTTTTGTTACGGAGAATATCTCCGCTCAAAGACACCTCTAATACATTATTAGATAACTCTCCCATGTTGATAAGGGTAGAAGTATATCCAGTTGCGGCAGATGTAGATGCTTGGAATATCTGTCCTTTTGAATTAGAGTATGAATAAGCAATCTCTGCATTTAATCGGCGATCGAAAAAGCTTAGTTGTGTTCCTATTTCGAAAGAGCGCACAAACTCAGGCTTTATATTTTTATTAGGTTTCTGAGATGCTGGTACATATCCAACTAAATTATTATAAGGGAAGTTGGTTGCCTGACTATAAGATAAGTTCAGTGCGTATGGGCTGATTCCTGAAACATTACCTGTTTTATTGTAAGCAGCATAAATTTTACCAAAAGAAAACACTTTAGATTCTTTTAGAAAATCGAAAGCATTTGAAAATACAAAAGAACTACTTATTCCAGGATAAAAGAATGACCTGTTTTCCTTACTGAGCACAGACACCCAGTCATTTCGTCCGGTAACAGTCAAGAATAGATAATCATTATAGCCACCGGTAACTTCACCATACAGAGCAACTTGACGCTGACGGCTGATATTTGTCGATCCTGTCAAATCTCCGCTACGGCTATCCGGGTTTTCGATATTCGAAAATAATAAATTAGATGCTGATATATTCACCGATTTTGCATAATCATCTCTGATGTTTTCTCCCACGATTCCATTCACAGCGAATCTTCCCCATTTCTGATTTGCTTTGATAATAAAATCACCATTAACGCGCCTTATAAACGCAGAACCATCGCTAACACTACCGCTTTGGTTTCGCCCAGACACATAAGTATCGTATTTTGTTATAGAACTATGCGTTTGTGTATCTGAATTATATAATCCAATACGAGCCATGGCTTTTAACCAAGGAAAGAAAGTATATTCAGCTTCAATCTTTCCATTTAGTATCTGTTGACGGCTTTTGTCGCGATGTGTATCTATGTAATAATAAGGACTGTTTAATTGAAGACCAGAAACTCCACTCACAAAATAGTTATTTGGATTACCCAAAGAGTTTTCATCTTTCCAGTTCTTCATCTCTGCTAGCGGGTAGTTAGCCGGCAACACATACAGTGAAGGCCAAGGACCATCGGGCGCTGTATTACTGTTTGTAGTGGAGCAATTAATACTTGTTGACAAGGTCAAATTTTCGAAATTCTGAGTTGTATTAAATCTACCGCTATATCTCGTGCTTTTATCCTGAGGTATGATTCCATCAATCTGCATTGCTTGCAAAGAGGTAAAATACGAAGCACGATTTGTTGCCTTTGAAAAAGATATATCATGTTGAACGTTTACACCTGTTTGGAAAAGGTCCTTACGTACGTCATGACTAGGAGCGGCATACAATACTTGTGGTTGCTCTCCATTAGGCAATGTTGTTCCAAAGTCCTTCATTGTTCCGTCAAAAGCTGGTCCCCAAGATTGAGATGTTGTAGGACTGTAAACACCATCTATGCCTTGTCCGAATGACGTTTGAGCTTTAGGTAACAAGAAAACGCTCGAAAACATGGTCGAGTTTCGGTATTCAACCTTTCCTTTTCCCTTTTCGCCACTTTTGGTCGTAATAATTAAGGCTCCGTTAACGCCTTCTGAACCATATAGAGCCGCAGCATTTGCACCTTTTAATACCGTAATACTTTCGATATCGTTAGGATTCAATCTATTAATGTCCGGTATCGGCATACCATCTACTACGTATATTGGTTCGTTGTTTCCGGTTAGAGATCTGTATCCTCTCAATACAACTTTAAAATCAGGGTCAACCTTGCTGTCATACATATTAATTCTTAGTCCTGCTACTTTAGAACTCAGACCGGTAAGCGTATTTGTTGGAGCTCCTTCCGTCAACTTAGCATTATTAATTATAGTTGCTGAATATCCTAATTCTTTAGCAGGGCGCTTTAAGCCGAGAGCCGTACCCACAACCTGAACTTCATCAAGGTCATACGCTGCTTTTTTCAGATAGATCTTAATATTGTGAGATGTTACCTGAACCTCTTTGGATTCAAAACCAATATAAGAAACAATTAAAATATTATTCTTGTTTGCTTGTATAGCAAACTGACCTTTATCATCTGTTAGAACTTGTTTGTTAGCACCCTTAATGAAAATCGTTGCATAAGGGATTGGATCTTCGTTTTCTTCTTCTACTACTTGCCCAACTACCAAATTTCTGTTAGGTCTCTCTTGTTGTCCATATATACTTAAAAAAGATATGAACATAAGAGGCATAAATAAAACAATCTTTCTCAACATTTTTAATACTTTGTTTATAATTAATTTGGGTTTACACATTTAAGTTTATCATCCTATAGCGAAAAAATCATAACCTGTATAGATCCCTGTTAACTTCTGTGCTGGGATCAACGTCATTGTATACTGTTATAGCTAATGTGGCAATCACCATATATAAGTGATTTTTGATTTCATTATTATTAATATAATTTAATCATAATGTCCTGAATCATTCAGGCGGCAAAGGTAAAGGTTTTAATGATTATTATCAATACCTAAAAATTATGTATTTTTAGAATAGCCTATTTTTGCTTTAATG
Source organism: Prevotella herbatica (assembly GCF_017347605.1). Classification (NCBI taxonomy): domain Bacteria; kingdom Pseudomonadati; phylum Bacteroidota; class Bacteroidia; order Bacteroidales; family Prevotellaceae; genus Prevotella; species Prevotella herbatica. The sequence continues at coordinate 635,751 of NZ_AP024484.1, read as the reverse complement.
CGTTGATTGTAAGTGTGTTAGTCTTGATTTTGTGTTTGTCTGTACTTGAGATGATTCCTTAAATATGCCTAATATTAGGTAGGCCCTATAACTTTTCGTGTAGACAATTGTTGAAAACTTGAACCTGATATTGGTTGAAAAACTAATGAAGAGTATTGTTTGGCAGTATCATTTTTTTTCCATACCTTCGCATCAAATTAAATAATTCAGGATATGGTAAAAGCTTTATTTTTTGATATAGACGGAACTTTGGTATCTTTCACGACGCATAAAATTCCACAAACTACTGTTGACGCAATTGCTCAAGCAAAGAAAAATGGAGTGAAAATATACATATCTACTGGAAGACCAATCTCACTCATAACAAACCTTGGACAGATAGAACATCTCATAGATGGATATATCACTACAAATGGTGCTTACTGTTTTGTTGATGATGAATCTGGTAGGCATACTATCTGCTGCAATGATATTCCAACAGAGGATATTCAGATGATGTTAAATGCTGCCTCACAATGGGACAGACCAGTTATATTTGTAGGGCAACAGGATATTGCAATCTATAATTATAAGGAAATTGTTGATGATGTTTTCCATAAGGGATTAGGAGTGACCAATCTTGACTATGATAAACCTATTGAGGATGTATTGGTTCAGCCGATATTGCAGATGACTCCTTTCATATCAGAGGAACAAGAGGCATTGATTATGGCGAATCTTAAAGATTGTACGTCAGGTCGTTGGTGTCTTGACTTTACCGACATTACATGCAAAGCTGCTGATAAGGGCAAAGGATTGCTTGCCATGGCTGAACATGAGGGTTTCAATATAGCCGATACCATGGCTTTTGGTGATGGGGGCAATGACATCTCAATCATCAAACAAGCAGGAATAGGTGTTGCCATGGGGAATGCTGGTGATGAAGTAAAGAAAAATGCCGACTTCACAACAACGAGTGTTGACGAAGACGGCATTATGAATGCATTAATAAAATACGGAGTTATCAGTTGACAATATCCAATTAGTGTATAATTAACTTTTTCAATATATCAGTTATTGATTTTATTACTAGATAGAAAGTTTGTTATGCCACATCTTACGCACTGCTGATTAGAAAATAATAGAGCCAGTTGTATGAAGGTTTGACGTGTCTATCTTCCTGTTATAGGCTATTTTAACTAATAGATTTGAGAATTTTATAGCATATATTTGAGAATTTTGCAAGGTAGATTTGAGAATTTTGTAGCCTAGATTTGAGAATTTTGCAAGGCAGATTTGAGAATTTTATCACATAGATTTGAGAATTTTGCAAGGTAGATTTGAGAATTTTGTAGCCTAGATTTGAGAATTTTGCAAGGCAGATTTGAGAATTTTATCACATAGATTTGAGAATTTTGCAAGGTAGATTTGAGAATTTTATCGCATAGATTTGAGAATTTTATTTGGAAATTTGAGAATTTTTATATAGCTTTGCTACAAAATACAAAGAAATGTATAAAAGGCATCAATTCAACTTGCTCAAAGAGCGTTTACAGGAACCAAGAAGGTTTATTCAGGCTATTATAGGGCCTCGACAAATTGGTAAATCTACTATGGTCAAACAGGTTCTTGAAGACCTTGATATTCCCCATACGTTTAAATCGGCGGATGCTGTTGCACCTAATGATGCGGGATGGATAGCTAACTTATGGGAGTCGGCTAGAACTAGAATGCGCATGGGAGATCTTAAGGAGTATCTGTTGGTTATTGACGAGATACATAAGATTGATGACTGGAGCAATCAAGTGAAGAGAGAATGGGATGCAGATAGCTTTCATGATATTAACTTGAAAGTAGTTGTGCTTGGTTCCTCTAGGCTTCTTCTCAAGTCTGGTCTTAACGAGTCGCTGGCTGGCAGATTTGAGCTTATCCGAATGACCCATTGGAACTATCAGGAGATGCGTGATGCTTTTGGCTGGTCACTGGAACAATACATCTATTTCGGTGGCTATCCAGGTAGTGCCCCACTGATTAAGAATGAGACAAGATGGTGCAGATATGTCAAAGATTCTATTGTGAGCCCTTCCATTGAAAAAGATGTATTGCTGACAAAAATAATTTATAAGCCAGCTCTCATCAAACAGCTTTTCGAACTGGGGTGTAGCTATTCTGGCGAGGAATTATCGCTGAATAAGATGATAGGACAGTTGCAAGATGCAGGGAATATAACTACACTTGCCAGTTATCTAGGAACTCTTTCTGAGGCTGAACTGTTGTGTGGTATGCAAAAATATGCAAACGATCCAGCACGCAAATATAACTCTATTCCAAAGTTGATGACCTATAATCCAGCGTTGTTTACCATACAATCTGGCAAAGGATTTGATAATGAGTTGATGGCGCCTCAAAGGTGGGGACGCTGGGTGGAGACAGCCATTGGGGCACACTTGCTTTGTCATGCTGAGGAATATAATTATAAGGTATATTATTGGCGTGATAAATCAATGGAGGTAGATTTCATCCTTCAGAAAGAAGACAAATTGATAGCAATAGAAGTAAAGAGTGGAAAAAGAACGACAAACAAGGGATTGCCTATTTTCCGAGATAGTTTCCATCCGAATTCAGCCTTTGTTGTCGGTTCTGACAATGTGCCTGTTGAGGAATTTCTTCTCTTGCCTCCTGAAAAACTATTTCCGTAGAACTCTGATTATTCTTATTAATCAGATATTCTCACAATCTTACGAAATTATCATGGTTTGAAAAATGCCGACTTCACAACAACGAGCGTTGGCGAAGACGGCATTATGAATGCATTAATAAAATACGGAGTTATCTAACACTCCATTCAAAGAGTCCGCAAGAGAATTTAGCAGGCTGCTTTACTGAGATCTTTACTTCTGATGTCTTAACTGGTTTGAAGTTTGCAGTACATGCAGTTCCTTTCTTTATAGGATAAGAATCTACATTCTCTACGTTCTGCCAATTACCGTTTGCATCCTTATATTGTATAGTCCATGAGTCTGGAATCTTGCATCCGCCCCAAGGCTGATCATCAAACCAATAAACGGTAGTGCTTTGAATTTGTTTTGCTTCAGGGAACGTGTATGTTATCCATTCAGTGGTATTCTGTTTTGGCCACCAATGGAAATAAGGAACAGAACGATCGTTTTCATCTGCTGGAACAAGTCCGTCAGCAATACTGCGCATTGAACTGCTTGGAGTAGAAGAAGCTATTTTTGCTTGTGAAGCCAGTGTTGCAGGAACAGATGGGCGTGTAGCTTTTACATCCTGTGGCAACCAAACTTTCATGTTACCACTTCCACGATGACACCATGCAAAATAAGGAATCAGTTCGAGTTTCACATTTTGTGTAGTCAGTTTACCGCTGTTGTCGTATGCCAAAGTCTGTGCATCAGTAGCAAGAGTAGTGATATTCTGGTCGCGATATTGTTGCAGTTTTGTTTTCAAACTATCTGCAATGAATGACGAATATGAAAGTTTTCCTTCGCTGAACTTTGGTTCACGATTCAATAATACGCTCATGATATCGAAAGCATTGTCACGCCATTCTGCACAATAGACCAATGGACCACGCTCTACGCTCACCATTCCACGATCAGCCTCTACCTTGTTATCCGCACGAACAGTACGTACGTCCATATCGAAGTGCACGTTTACAACATCATTCTTTTTCCAATTGCGATAAATTGTATAATATCCATCTTCTGTAAGCGATGCAGGAACAGAACGACCGTTTACTGTAATCTTATAAGTAGGACGTGATGCGTCTGTGTATGAATAAAGATCAGAAGGAACAGGCTGCCCCTTTACCCAACCCGGAATACGAATCTTCATACCAAACTTACCTGCTTTGCTGTTGTCTACTTTAATCTTAACATCTCCATTCCAAGGATAGTTAGTTTCTTGACTTAGTGAAACAGCCTTTCCGCCTATACTTACCTTAGAACTATTACTGAGGAACAAATTCACGTAAACGTTTCTATCCTTCACAGCATAGATATAACCTGGCAATGAAGGAAGGAATCTACAAATGTTACTTGGGCAGCAAGCACAACCAAACCAAGCCTGACGTTGATGCTGTCCCATACTTTCAAGTGGGTTAGGGTAGAAGAAGCCACCGCCATCCATGCTTACACCACTTATAAGTCCGTTGTAAAGAGTACGTTCAAGAACATCATAGTATTTACTATCTCCGTGCAAAAGAAAGAGGCGATAGTTTACATATACATTTCCTATTGCAGCACATGTCTCACAATAGGCACTCATATTAGGTAGATAGTAATTCGGACCGAAAGCCTCACCATTGTTTGTGGCTCCGATACCACCTGTGATATACAGTTTTTTATCAACTATGTTGTTCCATATTCTATCAACAGCTTTTATGTAGGCAGTGTCTCCGGTAAGAGCAGCCACGTCAGCCATACCTGAATACATATATGCTGCACGCACAGCATGTCCAACAGCCTCGTCTTGTTCGATAACAGGTTTGTGACTTTGTGAGTATTCCTGTCTTATTTCTGTCTTTCCACGATAGTCAAGAAAGAATTTAGCCTCGTCAAGATACTTCTTGTTTCCTGTAGCAAGATACAGTTTGCAAAGAGCCATCTCTGCTATCTGATGCCCCGGAACAACACAAGCCTGACCTGGGTTAGGTCCAACTTCTTTGACAACACAGTCTGCATATCTTATTGCAATATCAAGAAACTTTCTGCTTCCTGTAGCTTGCCAATGAGCAACAGCACCTTCAATCATGTGCCCAAGATTATATAGCTCGTGACTTAAATCTTCTTCCTTGCTCCATCTTTTGCTGCCAGCCCATGGATGAGGATTCTGCGGATTCTGTGTACGTGCTGTATAAAGATATCCGTCAGGTTCCTGAGCAGCCCCAATAATATTGAGAACGCTATCAATATAAGCTTTCAATTTGTTATCGGGATAAGTCTGCAAGATATAGCTTGCACCCTCAATCGTCTTGTATGGATCGGTATCATCAAAGCTATAAGGCATCAGTTCGCCTACGTTATAGCTAGGTGATGGATGCGCAGCCCTTTCAAAATTCTTGTAGCGGCCCTCAGTTTCACATTTGCTGAATGCCAAAGGAATCGTTACTTTACGTGAGGTCTCAAGTCTTTGTCCCCAGAAAGTATTATTCCATACTTTAACCGACGTAAACGGTACTGGAGTTATAGGATATCCTCCTACATGCTTTTCTCTCTGTGCAACAGCCGGCATTAACGCCGTTATAGCCATTGCGATAATGAAGAATCGTTTTTTCATCGTTATTATTTTATATGTTTTATTTTATTCAGAAACAGCTTTCGGCGTGATTGCGATCACAAAGCCTCCGCCAGAAGCAAGATGCACTTTGATAGAAGAATTTGCATTAACAGTGAAGTTATCTATGCGATAGTCTTCTGCGTCATGATCTGCGTTAATGCCGTCTTTCAATATTCTAGCGCTGTATTCAACTCCTGATTTCAGAAAAGGAAATTGCAGTGTGATATCACGAGAATCCCAGTTTGTCTGTCCTGCTATATACCATTTGTTACCAGCACGTCTGGCTGTAACAATATACTTACCTATTTCTCCTTGTGGAATAGTCGTCTCATTATATACTACAGGAATAGTAGAAATATATTTCGTATATGTGGTGTCAGCTTCATAGTTTGTAGGGGAATCTGCAAGCATTGTAAAAGGACTGTCTTGAACTACATAGCATGCAGCCTGATGACATCGTGTGCCCATAGACATAGGTTTGGTATAGTTTGCCTTCCAATCGCTCTTTGTTCCATTTCTCATTGCTCCGGGAGTGAAGTCAACTTGCCCTGCCATCATTCTTATGTAAGGGAAAGTGACATCATATAAAGGCATATCGTGGTCGATGGTTGTCCACCTTGATTCTTCCATACCAAAAACACTTTCATAGTTAATGATGTTGGGGTATGTTCTGTTCAGTCCTACAGGTTTGTATATGCCATGCAAATCAAGGATAAGGTGATGTTTAGCCGTGCAAGCAGCCAAGCGTTCAACCATTTCAACAGCAGTTTGGTCATCTCGGTCCATAAAGTCAACCTTAAATCCCTTTATTCCCATATCAGCATAATGTCGGCATATATTTTCTAGATTTTCATCCATTACATTAAATACCGACCACAATACAATTCCAACATTACGCTTTTTGCCATATTCTATAAGTTCCTCTAGGTTCAAGTCCTTTATAGGGTGCATAATGTCACCACTTTTAGAATCATACCAACCTTCGTCAAGAACAATATATTCGATGTGGTTTTTCGATGCGAAATCTATATAGTATTTATAAGTCTGTTGGTTTATCCCAGCCTTGAAGTCAACGCCTTTAAGATTCCAGTCATTCCACCAGTCCCATGATACCTTTCCGGGGTGTATCCAATCAGTATTGCCAATCTTGTTTGGACGTGCTAACGCATATACCATATTATTTACAGGCATCTGTGTATCAGCTTCTGTAATGGCGAAAACTCTCCATGGATAATTCGATGCACCTGTTGAAGCAGCTATATAGTTATTCGTTTCTGCAACATGATTCATGTGTCTCCAAGGATAGTACTCCATCTTCTTTGGATATTTAGCGAATACACCTTTTAGATAATCACCATCCGCAATAATAAACATTCCTGGATATGAAACCAAATCACTCTCAAGAATAGTTACTTTTGCATTTCCACAGTTAACCGTTGCTGGTAGAAAGGCAATCTTGTTTTCAGCCTTACCAATAGCTGTATGGTCATAAATATTCTGGAAAGCCATTGCAAATGGAGCCTTGTCGTTGGTGGTGTAGGGTAGCCATGCTTCTTTATCCTTACCAAAATTATAATCGGCAATCTCATTATTTATAATAATCTGTTTTTTCTTTGTATAGAAAAAGCGATAAGCAAAGCCTTCATTAAATACTCTAAAAGTTACGCCAAATCCATTTTTAAACGTCAACTTCAATTCATGATAATGATTTTGAAAATGGTCTTGACGATAAAAAGGAGCATGTATTATTTCGTTTATATTCGAAGTTTTTACATCAACAACCTTCACTTGGTTACCTATTCTGTAACCTTTATCAAGAATAAGTCCGATACCAGATTTATGTATAATCTCATGATTACCTAGATTTACATAGAAGGAAATACTATCGTCTGTATTTACATAAAGTTTAATGCGGCTGTCGGGTGACTTCACATTATATGTATTAGCGAAAGCTTTTCCACCTAGTAATAATAAGGCGATAAGTATAAGCTGAATTCTTTTCATGGTGAAATTTTAAAATACGTGTGCAAAGATATGAATTTTATAAAACAAGTGATGACAAAAGAGTCCAATCTGGATGAAAATATAGTCCAAAAATAAACTTTGTTAAGCCTTTTGGACGATTTTGCTACTTTGCTAGACGATATTTTTATCAAGTTTAATAAATTTAAGGTTACTTTGCGATTATAAAACCGCAACAAAAAAAGACCATGAACAAGAAATCAAAATTAATTATAGGTTGTATTTTATTTGGTTTTGGGGCAAATGCTTCGAATCAACTTCCGAAGTATTTGCTTCGCGCCAAAGCTTCAATCACTGAAGTGCCATTTACTAAAGTGCATTTCAATGATACGTTTTGGAGCCCACGAATAGAAATCAACCGCACCGTATCAATACCTTCAGCATTTCATGAATGTGAAAAGAATGGTCGCTTCGATAATTTTGCCATTGCTGCAGGTATAAAGCAAGGTGAGCATCGAGGAGATTTTTCTTTTGATGATACCGATCCTTATAAAGTAATAGAAGGTGCAAGCTATAGTCTCGCAGTACATTACGACAAGAAACTAGATCATTATCTAGACAGCGTAATAGCAATAATCGCTGCCGCACAAGAACCAGATGGTTATCTGACAACATGCGTAACAAATAAATGTTATCGACTGTCTGGATGGTGGGGTACTCACAAATGGGAAAAGATTAACAGTCACGAACTTTATAACAGCGGACACATGATTGAGTCGGCAATAGCACATTATAAAGCTACAGGAAAAAGAACTTTTCTTAATGTGGCAATAAAAAATGCTAATCTCATCTGTAAGACTTTCGGACCTAATGAGGGACAGATTCATAGACCATCAGGACATCCTATCGTAGAGATGGCACTCTGTAAATTATATAAGGTGACAGGAACAAGACAATATCTTGATATGGCTAAATACTTTGTTGAGGAAACTGGACGTGGAACAGACGGACATGCCCTAAGTGAATACAGTCAGGATCATAAGCCTATATTACAACAAGACGAAATCGTGGGACATGCCGTAAGGGCCGGATATCTGTTCAGTGGTGTTGCTGATGTAGCTTCACTGACTAACGATACTGCCTATTTCCATGCGCTTGAACGTATATGGGAAAACATGGCAGGTAAGAAGCTATATATTACAGGTGGTATGGGCAGTCGTGCCGAAGGAGAAGGATTCGGTCCTAATTATGAACTTAATAATATGACTGCATATTGTGAGACATGTGCGTCTATTGCCAATGTATATTGGAACTATCGTATGTTCCTAGCCACAGGTGACAGTAAGTATGTTGATATATATGAACGTGCACTATATAATGGTGTGTTGAGCGGAGTAAGTTTGAGCGGAGACAAATTCTTCTATGATAATCCATTGGAGAGCATGGGACAGCATGAACGTCAGAAATGGTTTGGTTGCGCTTGCTGTCCTGGCAATGTGACACGTTTCATGGCAAGTGTTCCGCAATATCAATATGCATCCCAAGGCAGTGACATCTTTGTGAATCTATATATTCAAGGAAAAGGAAACGTGAATGGTACAGAGTTACTACAACATACAGATTATCCATGGAATGGAAACGTAAAGATAACCGTAAATCCTAAAAACAACGCTAAATTCAATATCCGCCTTCGCATTCCTTCATGGGTAAAGAATAGACCTGTCGCTACAAATCTTTATAACTTTGTCGATTCTGCAAAGCAATATGTTGTAAAGGTAAATGGAACAAAGACACAAGCATATACAGTTGACGGATATGCCGTAGTGAACAAAAAATGGAAGAAGGGTGATGTGATAGAATTATCATTCCCAATGGATGTGAGACGAATAAGTGCAAACGACAATGCAGAAGATGATCGTGGTAAATATGCACTTGAGCGTGGACCTATCGTATATTGTTTGGAAGGGAAAGATCAGCCAGACTCTATGGTGTTCAACAAAGTGATAACTAGCAAAACACAGATTGATGCAGAACTTAAAACGAATAAATTAAACGGAATTGTAGAACTAACAGGTAAAGCAAGTGAAGTTGAAGCTGACGGAACAGTGAAGGAAACTACTTTTAAAGCAATACCATACAGTACTTGGAATAATCGTGGAGCCGACCAGATGGAAGTATGGATACCATATTCTCCAATCTATGCACATGTAAAACCACAACCAACTATCGCAAGCAAAGCTAGAACTTTGTTTTATCAGAGTGCAATACAGAAAGATGCTCCCGAAACAGCAGCTGTAATGGGAGAAGCTTGGGGAGTAAATGATCAATGGGAACCCAAACGAAGCAGCGATATAAGCAAGCCTTATCATTATTGGTGGCTAAAGAATGGAACGCCGGAAAGCATCGCTTATGAATTTGATAAACCATATACAGTAAGTAATGTAGAAGTCTATTGGTTGGACTTCGATCATTATGACGGAAACTTCAGAACTCCGGAAAGTTGGAAACTATATTATAAGGACAGTGATGGCAATTGGAAGGAAGTAGAAAATCACAGCAGTTATGGTGTTGATAAAGACAAATATAACAGCGTGGATTTTGCTCCAATAACCACTACTGGATTGAAGATAATAGCTAACTTGCAAAAGGGCGCAAGCGGTGGAATTATAGAATGGAAAGTTAATAACTAATAATATCAAACCTCAAAACAAAAAGAGTCAATCATGAAGAAAACACTATTTTCAAATGGCTTCATGCATAGTAATGCATTTATAAAAGCCTCTGCGTGTTTACTTTTGTCTACGGGAACAGCAATTCCTGTAATGGCATCTCCAGAGTCATCAGGAAATCCTTCTCCGACTATTGTCCAACAAAACACGACAGTTATCAAAGGTTCAGTATTGGACGCTAATGGTGAACCTATCATCGGCGCTAGCGTTGTTGAAAAAGGCAGCAGTTCCAACGGCACTGTTACCGACATTAACGGAGACTACACTCTCAATATAAAGAGAGGTAGTGTTGTTATTATCTCTTATGTGGGTTATATAACTCAGGAAACGACAAAAGGTGGCAAGATAACTCTTAAAGAAGACCTCAAATCTATCAGCGAAGTTGTTGTCATCGGTTATGGTACTCAAAAGAAAGGTGACATAACATCAGCAATAACAAGCATTAAATCAGAAGATTTTTCTAAGGGAAATATAAAAGATGCTGGAGACTTGATTAAAGGTAAAGTTGCTGGTCTTACCATTGCCAATGGTAGTGGTGACCCAAGCGTAGCATCAAGTATTCGTCTTCGTGGTATCATCTCTCTTAGTGGAGGTAACACTCCATTGGTTCTCGTTGATGGAATAGAGGGCAGTCTTAGTACTGTTGCACCTGAAGACATTGCGAGTGTTGATGTGTTGAAAGACGCATCAGCGGCTGCTATATACGGAACACGTGGTGCTGCTGGTGTGATTATCATCACAACAAAGAGTGGCAGACGTGATGCAGCCACTACTGTTAATTACAGTGGTTATATGTCTTTATCTTCGTTCGGCAAAAAGCTTGATATGATGGACGGAACTGATGTTCGTAACGGTCTTACACAATTTAATGATAAGGGATATGACACAGATTGGCTTGATGCTGTGACACGCACTGCATTTACACATAATCATAATATCATGATTAGCGGTGGCGACAAGAGTACAACGTATAATGCAGACTTCACTTATCGTGATCAGCAGGGTGTGATTATAAAGACATATTCTAATGATATGCGCTTCAATGGAGGTTTATCTCACTGGTTCATGAATGATATGATGAAAATTTCTTTCAATATCATGAAGCGTTGGCATGAGAATGGACCAGTTGATGCTGCTGCAACACAGATATACCGTCAAGCTATCATGCGTAATCCTACCGAGCCAATCTATAATCAGGATGGAAGCTATTATGAGAATATGGCTGTCAACTACTATATGAATCCTGTTGAATTGCTAAATGAGCATAAGGGTGAGTATAAGACTGAAAACACACGAATGGTAGGTAACCTTACCTTTGAACCAATAAAGGGATGGCAAACCAACCTAATGCTTTCTACAGATCGTGACAATAGCCATGATAAGGGATATTACACTTCAAAGTATTATGATCAGGTGATAAATTATCACACAGGTTATGCCTATCATAGCTACTCGTATGGAAAGAGTGATAATCTGGAATTGACCTCTACATACAAGCATCAGTTTGGCAATCACCGCATAGAGGCTCTTGCTGGATACAGCTATCAATATAACGAATACGAAGGATTCAATGCCAATAATACGAACTTTATGAGCGACTTCTACCAGGATAATAATATTGGAGTTGGTGGTTTCCTTAAAGAAGGTAAGGCAGGAATGGGAAGTTACAAGTATGATGATACTCTTGTAGGTTTCTTTGGACGTATAAGCTATGGATATGCTGATAAATACAATGTTCTTGTAAGTGTTCGCCGTGAGGGTTCTTCAAAATTCGGAGCCAATAACAAATGGGGTACATTCCCATCTGCATCACTTGGTTGGACCATCAGTAACGAGAGTTTCATGAAATCACTTACATGGATTAACAATTTGAAACTTCGTGCAGGATTTGGTGTGACCGGTGTGATTCCAAGTGGCTCTTACCAATCATTAACACAATGGTCACTAGGCGATCCATACTACTATGATAATGGTACATGGTATCAGGGACTGAATGTCACTTCTAATCCTAATCCAAATTTGAAATGGGAAAAGAGTACCGAGTTTAATGTTGGTATCGACTGGAGTGTGTTGAATGACCGTTTGTCTGGAACGATTGATATGTATCATAAGAAGACTTCTGATATGTTGTGGTCGTATGATGTTCCATGTCCTCCAAACCTCTATAATACTACTTTAGCAAATGTAGGAAAGATGCGTAATATGGGTATTGAAATTGCTGTAAATGCTGTACCAGTGCGCATGAAAGACTTTGAATGGAGAACAACTGTAACGGCTGCATATAATGCAACAAAACTATTAAGTCTCTCAAACGCTCTTTATCAGACTGCAAATCAGCATGATATGGCTGTTATTGGCGAGCCTATATCTTTGACAACACAACGTCTTGAAGTTGGTAAACCATTAGGACAGTGGTATGGTATGAAGAGCGTAGGAGTTTCTGAAAATGGACTCTGGATGATTGAAAACAAGGAAACAGGAAAAGCCGAAGAGTTTAATGATAATATGCTTACGGATGACAAGTATCATCAATACCTAGGTAATGCGATTCCTAAGGTTAATCTAGGATGGAACAACTCGTTCAGTTATAAAGGATTTGACTTGAATATGCAGTTTACTGGTCAGTTTGGATTTAAAATATTTAATGAGGCACGTGCTTATTATGAGAACAATGCCGTTGTCTACAATCATCTTAAATCAGCAGCTGATAAGCAATATGGAGATTATGTTTTGTCAAGAGCACAGAAGCAGACTTTTGTGAGCTATTATCTTGAAAACGGAAACTATGTAAAACTTTCTAATCTTACGCTCGGATATACTGTTCCTTTGAAGTCAGATAAGTATGCAAAGAATATCTATGTATATTTGTCAGGTAGCAATTTGTTTACAATAACAGGTTATAAGGGACTCGACCCAGAATTGTCTAATACCGATCCTTTGAGTTCAGGTATTGACTGGCGTGATAAATATCCATCAATACGTACGTTCACTTTGGGCGCAAAATTCACATTCTAATATTTAAAGCATAAAGTCATGAATAAACAAATAAATAAGATATTTATGTCTGCCATGATTGCAGCTTGTGGGCTATCAATGGTTGGATGTACAGATCTAGACGAAACATTATATGATACTATTTCGTCTGAACAGCATGAATTTTCAGAAACAGAACTTGAACATACTATTGCCCCTGTTTACAGCAGTCTTAGAAGTGTTTATTGGGGATGGTTTGGTATGTCGGATATCATGGATATGAGTTCTGACGTTTGGGGAGTTCCTTCACGTATTGGTATAGGATGGGGCGACCTTTATGTTTCAATGCATAAGCATCAGCTTAATTCTAAGATAGGCTTTTTCCAGGTAAACTGGGAGAATAACTATGCTGGAGTGAATGCATGTAATAAAATTCTAGCAAATAAAGCTATCGCTTCAAATGAAGATATTGTAGCACAGGTTCGCGCATATCGTGCGTTATACTATTACAACCTGTTAGATCTTTATAGAAACATTCCGCTTGATACAACCTATGTTCACGAAGCTGGATGGACTCCAGAACAGGCTGATCCAAAAGTTGTATATGATTGGATAGCAAGTGAATTGAATGCTGTTGCAGAGAAATGCCCAAGTAAGATCGAAATGGGTAAAATCAATAAGTATGCAGCTCACATGTTGCTAGCCAAACTCTATCTTAACCATAATGCATGGTTTAAAGATGATACAGATAAAACATGGTATAGTAAATCTCTTGATGAAGTAAATAAGGTTATTGCAGGTCCATTCTCATTGGCACCAAACTATAGCGATAATTTCAAAGAAGACATTTCTACTTCTCCTGAAATAATATTTGGTATTCCATTGGAAAACAAATATGCTGGTGGTAACTACATGGCAAACTTATGGATACATAATGCTGGTAGAGCACGTTGGAACTTCTCTGGTTGGGCTACTGGTGGTGGTATCGTATTCCCACAGTTCCTTGATACTTATGAGACGGGAGATACCCGTATGGACAATACTTGGACTGGTGGTCAGCAATATGCAATGGACGGAACAGCTATAACGGCTGATGGTGAACCATTGATATATACAAAGGAACTTCATAGTATTGACAATCCGGGATGTTATCCTTTTGAAAGCTACAGACTTATTAAGTATGAAATTAAGAGTGGTGATTTCGGAACGAGTTATGATGACGTGCCATATTTCCGCTTGGCAGATGCTTACATGATGAAAGCTGAATGCTTGTTACGTCTTGGTCAAGATGAACAAACAGCAGCCGACCTTGTTACAAAGGTTCGCGCACGTAACTTCAAATCTGATCCAAGCAAAGCTACAATAACAGTGGCACAACTCAAAGGTGGCAGTAACTACAACTACGGTCACAGAGAGAATCAAGGTACTCTTGGTGGTGAGGATAAATGGATTATAACGAATGAAGGTGGTGCAGATATTGAATTTGGCGGACTGCTTGATGAATATGGAAAAGAATTTGTTTGTGAAGCTCACCGTCGTGATGAACTTATTCGATTTAATATTAAGGGTACTAACATGAATGTCTACAATGGCAAATCATGGTTCTGTAAAGATGCTGTAACAGATAGAAATGGTGACCTGTTCCCAATACCAAAGAGTGCTATGGATGGAAATCCAAAACTAAAGCAGAATCCTGGTTATGGAACTACTACAGGTAAATAAATAGGTAGAATATATAAAACCTTTAAACTTATAATTTCTTATGAAAAAGAATATATTATATATAGCGGCGGTTTGCATGGCGTTAGGATTAAGCGCTTGTAGCACAGACCCTGAAGATGCTGTAGAAAAGCATGTATATACAGAGAATGAGGCTCCTTATCTGCGAACTGATGCAAGTGCCAATATCAGCACTACCGCTGAATTTCGCAAGGGGCATGTAGCTCTTAAAACAATAAATCTTAAAGATTATGCCGAAACTATCCAGACAAAGTTAGGGATGACTGTAGACGATATGATTGCAGGACTTGAAACCGGCAAAGTTGTATTCTACAATATCAATACTTCTCGTGGAATATGGGATAAGACGGCTACCACTAAAGGTACAACTGGTTGGTACTATAACAAGTCGGGACAGATTGTGAGTAAAGAATCTGACGCAGCCGGATATATAGAACTTGATAAAGCATCAAAGTCTATAATAGTTGGAGTGCCAGAAAACTCTTCTGCAGGTGTGTCTTTTTCTGACAATGTAGGTTTTGCTATAAACAATGGCAAAGACTATGACCAGTATGTGAGGCTGAGCGTTCTGATATCTGTTACAGACCCTGGACTTATTATGCCTACAATAACTATTCCTACTGGTGATTATAGTTCTTATGAAGTTAAGTTTGCCGATTATTCAGATGCGATTCAAAAATGTCTTGGTATGACTGCATCTGACTTTAATTCTGTTGTGCAAGATTCAAAAGGTGACATAGCAATGTATATGGCTGACGATGAAGGCAAATGGGATACTACATCTACCTATACTGCAAATGGACTTGGGTATTGGCTTGATGGATCAGGAAAGGTAACAACATGGGGTAAGACAGGATTTAGTTATTTCGTAGAGACCCATGATGGTTCTGTAGGAATAGGTAGAGCACCAGGTGTTGCAGCAGGAACAAAGATTAAGTTACATTTTGTCTATGCAAGTAAGACAGATAATAGCAAATTTATAGAATTTGTTTGTAACGTTACTCTTGAATAATCCTATTTACAATGGATAATAATAATTATTCTATAATAAGCAGGAGTACCCTAAGGGTTCTCCTGCTCTTGATTACGGGATTCATATCGGCATGTACGGATAGTAACGATGTTGTTATTGGAAATATAGCAATAAGTGACAACGAAATGCCAAAGACCGTTGATTGGGATGAAGTGGAGTCTACTGTTTCTTTCAATGCCAACAGCAGTTGGACAGCAACTGTTGATGATGTTACAAGCAGGGCTGCACATACTCAGATAAGTTGGATAAAACTGACTTGTCCTTCTGGTAGTGCAGGAGACAATAAAATGCCTATACTCTTAACAAAGAATGATAATGATACATATCGTGAAGCTACTATAACAGTAAAGTGTGGTGATAAACTTTCACAGATAACTATTCATCAGAATGCCAATCCTGATGCAGTGCATGTTATGGATGTATCAAAGATTCCTGATTACGCCAAATACTATTGTCCGGGAACATGGAACGAAGGCTTTGAAAAAGGACCTGAAGGTATGTTGCGTTCTGATGCTAAGTGGTCGTGGTGGCGACATAAATCTAGTGAACATTTCTTTGTATTCTGGGCTCCAGGATTTGGTGACAATCCTAACGCTGAAACCGTACCAGAAGCTCTGCGTGTAGACGTAGACGACTTGTTGGCTAAGGCTGAGAACTTCTATAAAACAAATGTAGAGAAGCTTGGTATGGCAACAACAGGTCAAGGTAAATCTGTGCTTGATAAATACAAAATGGAAATCTATCTGCTTTATCAGACAGAATGGCTTGCTACTGGATCTGGATATGATAATACAATAGGTGCGTTGTGGGTAAATCCGTCAACATGCAAACCTGTAGGTTCTACAATAGGTCATGAGATTGGACACAGTTTCCAATTTCAGGTTTCAGCCGACAAACTCTTCACTGGTGAGGCTCAAGCCATGAGTAATGGAATTGTTCCTGTTGGATTCCGTTATGGATTCGGACAAGACGGTTCTGGTGGATGTGCTTTCTGGGAGCAATGCGCCCAATGGCAGTCTTTCCAGGATTATCCGCAGGAGGCTTTCACTCAGGATGCAAATGTACAAGTGTGGTTGAAGAATCATAATCGTCGTTTCAATCATGAGTGGCAACGCTATGCAAGCTACTGGTTCCAATATTATTACACTCAGAAACATGGTATACAGGCATACTCACGTATATGGAAAGAAAGTAAATATCCAGAAGATCCTATCGAGACATATACCAGATTGTATTGTGGTGGAAATCTGAACACTCTTTATAGTGATATGTATGACTATGCTGCTCATTGTGCAAACTATGATTTCGATGCAGTACATCAATATGTTACAGACGCTGCTCTTAACTATGGAACGAAATTATATAAGAACAGTAAGGGATATTATCAGGTTTCTTATGATAACTGTCCTGGTACAACTGGTTTCAATCTAGTTTCTTTGAATATTCCTGATGCAGGAACAGAAGTAACAGCTCATTTCAATGCTCTTGCTGTTGGATCGGCAGTTGCTGCGGGTGATGCTGGAGAGATTGTTGATGCTGACGGAAAGTCTAAAGGAAATGTAACTACCTATAATAAGCAGTCTAACACAAATGCTGGATATCGTTATGGTTTTGTGGCAATAGACGGTAGCGACAATAGCCATTACGGAAAAATGTTCAGCGCTACTTCTGGTGATGCTACTTTCAGTATACCTTCTGGAACCAAAAAACTGTATCTTGTTGTACTTGGTGCTCCTTCAACTTATAACAGAGAGGGCTGGGACGATGACGAAACGAATGATGAACAATGGCCTTATGAAGTAAGCTTTAGCAATACAGACTTGTTAGGCAACGTTACCATACCAACTGGTGCACCAGAAAGCATCACATTGTCTCATTCTGCAAGTCTTGATTCTTCATCACCCGATTATGTTTTGGGTACAATAAATCTTCTGAACAATGGTGATATGGGTAAGATTGCAAAAGCATTCAAACTTCAGCCAGCAGAAATAGCTGCAGCAACTCTTTCTGCAGCAAAGGTTACAGCTGATGGACCAACAGAAGGTAAGATTGCAATTGCCAATACCAATCCTGATGGCTCAATAAGTTATGCTTATTCTGCCAATGGTACTGGATTCTGGATAATGGCAGACGGAACAGCTGGTAAATGGGGCGATAGTCCTGTCTATTTTGAATATAATTCCACAGGATATAGTCTTGCTTATGGTCACAAGCCTGGAGCATCAATAAAGGGTAAGTCTTATACAATACGTCCTACAATGGTATATATGAAAGACGGAAAACTGTATAAGGCAGTCGTAGATTTACAAATGAATTTCTGATAATGAAAAGAATCATCATCTGTTTTGTCGTTCTCACCATGGCATGTATTGGCATACAAGCACAAAAACTTGTATATATACCAGATTCTCTGAAAGCATACAATCTGGATAATCCAAATGAAAGATGGTGCTGGAAGCATTCTGTGCAGACAGACAATCTAGTGTTTTTCTGGGAAAAAGGATTCGGAGACAATCCTCTTTGTCCACCAGACCTTGATGGACATCCAATGAAAGTGGATATGGAGAACCTTAAGAATCGAGTAGAATGTTTCTATCAATTCTTTCGTGATTCATTGCGCTTTTCTTCACCTGGAAGTAAGGCCGACAAATACAAGATGATGGTCATGATAAACTATTCGCTAGACGGAACTGCCTATGGTGGCACTTATGATAATTTCATAGGTGCCCTATGGGTGGCTCCCAATAGAATACAAGATAAAAAGTTGAATTGTCTGGCACATGAACTGGGGCATTCTTTCCAACTTCAGATACCCGCAGATAGCATCAGTGATATATGGGGTGGAAACGGATTTTTGGAGATGACCAGCCAGTGGATGCTGTGGCAGGTAAATCCTAATTGGGTAACTGATGAGAATTATCATTTCCAAGCTTTCCGCAAACTCACTCACAAGGCTTTCCTCTCAATAGACAATATCTATCATTCTCCTTATGTGTTGCAATACTGGACAGAAAAACATGGTTTGGATTTCATCGCCAAACTATATCGTGATGGAAAAACAGGAGAAGATCCTACCTTGACATATATGCGCATTTGCAAGTTAAATCAAAAACAGTTTAATAACGAAATGTTTGATTGTTATAAACATTTGTTGAACTTTGATTTTAAGCATGCCTATAAAGAGACTCGTCCTTATGCATGTACCTTTTCCACGCCGATGGATTCTGTCAACATAAACACTTATCGTGTTCCGGATAACATAGCTCCAGAGGAATATGGATTCAATGCAATAAAACTTTCAAAACCGCTAAAGAAAAACAAAATTAAAGTGAAGGTAAAAAGATTGTCAAAGGATAATGGTTGCGACTTGATATATTCACTGGTCGAAGAACCTGAATGTTATTATCTGCTTGTGATGAATGCACCACGCAAACACGTGATGTTGCAGCGTCTCGATGAATATGATAATAATTTAAATGCAAAACCTGCTGTTATTGAATATCAAATAACAGTTAAAGGTACTAATATTTTGAAATAAAATAAATAAAAAGTATCTTTGCATGTAAGTACAAATACATACACAGATACCAATGAAAAGAATAATGTCGTTTATTTTTGCTCTGCTCATATCATTGCTTTCTTTTGGAAGCACTCAGCAACAAGACATTAGATACCACAATATCTCTATGCAAGATGGGCTGCGTTCAAATGCAGTCAGGAATCTTGTCCAGGATAAATTTGGTTTCATTTGGCTTGGCACTGATAATGGACTGTGTCGATATGATGGAATAAACGTTCATTACTATACGATCTTACAGCAGGGAACTGATCAATTTATATCTGCATTGCAAAATACCGATAAAGGTCTGTTAGTCGGTACAGCTCATGGCGCATATCTGTTTGATTATAAGTCGGAGACGTTTATACCATTTGCAAGAGTAATACGAAAGCAGATAAATCATTTTTCTCCTGATGCAGATGGTAATATATGGATGGCTACAATGGGACAAGGCGTTGTTAGATATAATCCTAAAACAGGGTATTCTCGTTTATATCATTTTGCGGCGAATAAAGACAATATATCACAGGTGTTTGTTGATAGTCGTAATCAAATTTTTGCCATAACAAATTGGGGTAAGTATTCAATTTATAAACTAAACAAAGCCACCAACTGTTTTATTCCTTTGAATACCCATGGTGGTAATTACGGATCTTTGGCAATAACCAAAGCTTATGATGGTAGTATTCTGTTGGGAACATGGGAAAATGGGCTCTGCAGAATAAATGATGATGGAAGTATTGAAACATTATTGAGTCCTTCACTATCAGGAACAGCACACCATATCCATACGCTTTTCGCCCAGTCATCCCAAACGGTGCTTATTGGTTGCGATGATGGCTTGATTTCTTTTAATCCGCAGACAGGGCAGTGGCATGTTGTGAATGAACATGCCGAAGGAAGAGTCTCGCTAAGTGAGAAGTTTATTTATTCAATCATGTGTGACAATGAAGGAGGATTATGGTTTGGCACATTTTATGGTGGAGCAAATTATTTGTCGCCTGTTGGAGAACGTTTCTCTAATTATACATGTCACGACAAAGTAAACGGCTTCTGCGGAAACGTAATATCTCGTTTTTGTGAAGATAGTAACGGCAGTCTTTGGATTGCCAGCGATGATGGCGGACTTAATCGCATGTCTGTTTCTAGTCATAAATTTATATCCTATCCGGGAAGTGCCACACTTTCTAAGTATAATGTTCATGCGTTGTGCAATGACGGTAAATATTTATGGATAGGAACATATACAAATGGAGTCATTCGTTTGGATAAGTCTACTGGTGCTATGAAGAAATACACACAGCAACAGGGACTTTATGGCAGCAGTAGTTACGCCATTTATAAAGACCATAATGGAAATATATGGGCTGCCACGATGGAAGGCATAAATTGCTATGATTCATCTACTGATTCGTTTCGTAAAATATGTCTCACAGAAGGACTAACAATAGATATTAAAGAGGACAAAAATGGCTTTATGTGGTTTGCCACTCAAGGTGGAGGACTTATAAAATACAACGTCGTCACAAAAAGATTTAAGACATATCGTCATAGCAAGAAGCAAGGCTCTATATCTTCAGATCAGATTAACTGCATTCATATAGGCGAAAACGCTCAGATTCTTATCGCTACATCTAATGGTATCTGCAAATATGAACAACATTCCGACACGTTCAAACCTATTCTTCTTGATGCCGATATAGCCGATGTTGGAAGTATTATTGAAGATCAGGGAATTCTTTGGATATCAACCATCCATGGTATCATCAGATATGCCAAAGGAGAGAGTCTGCAGTTGTTTAATCGCTATGATGGTCTTTATTCAGAAATTTTTCAACCTAATGCGGGTATAAAGACATCAGACGGATGCATCTATTTTGGAACAACAAGTGGCTTTATTGGTTTCTATCCATACCAGATAAAGGCAAACAATATTCCGCCAGCTGTATATATCACGGGATTAGAACTCTTTAACAAGCCTGTTAATGTAGGTGATGACAGGTTGCCGGAGTCGCTTAACAGTATAAAGAAATTAAACTTGTCGTATAAGGACCACATGTTCAGCATATCTTTTGCGAGTCTAAGCTATTGCAGCCCTGAAAAAAATCAATATGCCTATATGCTTGATGGATTTGACAAGGAATGGAACTATGTTGGCAATCAGCATAAAGCAACATATACAAATATACCTGCCGGAACATATACTTTCAGGGTTAAGGCTACCAATAATGACGGATTGTGGAGTTCAAAAGAGGCAACGCTTCTTATTGTTATTCATCCACCATTCTGGTGGACTCTGCCCGCAAAGCTTATATACATTATATTGATATTAGCGGCAATATATTTCAGCATGCAGTATAAACTGAAAGGTGCAGAAAACAAGCATAAGGAGGAAATACGCAAGTTAAATATTAAACAGGAAGAGGATACACGTAAGGCAAGGCTTAACTTCTTTACGATGATAGCACATGAGATTCGCACTCCTGTGACTCTTATTATCGGACCGCTAGAGAGCATCAAAAATGAATTATGCGAGAAGCACTCTGCTTTTAGTTCGCAATTATCTATTATTGATCGTAATGCACACCGTTTGCTAGAACTTGTAAATCAATTGTTGGATTTCAGTAAGGTTCAGCAACAAGGTCTGCTTGTTAATTATGATTCGTGTAATATAGCCGAACTGTTGAGTTCTGTCGCAGAGAGGTTTGCTCCGTCTTTTCATCAAAAGGGCATTTCTTTTTATGCAACATATCCCCCTAAAGATTTTGTAGCTGTAATAGACCGTGAGGGAATAACTAAGGTTGTAAGCAATTTGATGTCAAACGCTCTTAAATATTCTCGTTCACTTGTAAAACTTGATTGCAGTGTAAATCCTATCGACAATACGTTTACTATTGTGGTTGAAGATAATGGCGACGGAATAAGTAAGACTGACTTGAAACGCATCTTCAATCCATTCTTTCAGGCTAGCGACAATAAGCCAGGAACAGGTATTGGATTGAGTATTGTTAAGCAGATAGTAGAACAGCATCATGGAACGGTGAATGTTGTATCTGAAAAAGGAAAAGGGGCAAAGTTTATCATTACTTTGTCGGATGCGATAAATGAAAAGACTGATAAACAAGCAGTAGCTAGTGAAAGCATCTCACAAGAAAACACGAATGCAGATAGTTATCAAAGTGATGAATTAGACAATAATACGCAGTCAAATATAAGCGAGTCTGTTCCAACGATGCTCATCGTTGATGATGATCCTGATATGCTGACATTCATATCATCTAATTTTGCCAAGTCATATACATTGTTTACAGCACAGAATGGAGTTGAGGCTTTAGAAATATTACATAAGAAGACAGTTTCATTGATTGTCAGTGACTGGATGATGCCAGAAATGGATGGTGCTGAATTGTGCCGCAGAATACGTAAAGATTATACAATAAGTCATATTCCTTTTATCATGCTTACAGCCAAGACGGATAACGATTCCAAAGCAGAAAGTATGGATTGTGGTGCAGATGCATATATTGAAAAGCCTTTCTCAATGAAATATTTAGAAGCCTGTATTCGTAACATGATAGAAATGCGTCATTTGCTTATGCAGAAGTTCTCAAGTCTGCCATCTGAACCAATTTCTAGAATAGCAAATACAACGGTTGACGACGAATTTCTTACGCATATGAATGCTATTATTGAGGACAATATATCTAATACAGAACTCAACGTGGCTTTTCTTGCTTCTGAACTCGGAATAAGCCGAAGCGGACTGTTTGCAAAGATAAAGGCTTTGGCTGATGTTACGCCGAATGAAATGATACAGGTGATAAGACTCCGCCGTGCAGCTGTGCTTTTGCAGCAAAACAAGTATCGTATAAATGAAGTGTGTTACATGGTGGGATTCAACAGTCCAAGCTATTTTACAAAGTGTTTTCAAAAGCAATTCGGGACAAAGCCGGGAGAACATTTGGCATAGATGAGATAAGAAATATAAAACGCTTATTGTTTTATTTAAAAATAAAATCTTATCTTTGCATGGGTCAATAAAATTATACCAATGAAACGCTTGTTTATTTTTCTTATTTCTATGTCTGCTTTTATCTCTACGTTTGCACAGCCTGCTTTCGTTGATAAATGCAATATGTCTTATCTAAATATGCTGAGCGGACTTCCAAGTAATTTCGTCGATGATATATACAGCGATAGTTTCGGCTTTATATGGATTTCCACTCATGGTGGTGGGCTCGTAAGATATGATGGATTCTCATATCGTTATTTTGGAGTTGGCAGTGATGGAATGTCATTGAAGAGTAACACTTGTCATAATGTTGTTGAAGACAGGTTCCATCGTCTTTGGATAAGTTTCGAAGAATGCACAGAAGTGCTAGACCTTAAAACAATGCATTCTGTTATGCCTAAGAGTAAAAATGATGAACTCAAGCGCATTATGGCCCAAATGTCAGTAAAAGTGTATTGTGACAGTAAAGGATATATTTGGATTGTAGAAAGAAATGATATATGCAGGGTTGAATTTGATGAATCCGGAGATGTAAAAGATATTATTAAATTCGCATATACCAACAATACTCCTGATATTGCGATAGCCGATATAAATAATGATGGTTCTGTATGGGCTGCCATTGACGGAGGATTATATAAACTTCTGGTATCTAATCATGAGATTGTGCGTATGGATATATCGCCGACATTTAAAGATCTTCCGGGAGTATATGTCACGTCTATTTTAAATTATCAAGGTAGTATATGGATAGGCACAAATGTTGGGCTGATGAGATATAACTCGCTCAACAGACAAGTTAAGATCTATAAAAACACGATAGCCAATACTTCTCTTTCTCATTCTTATATATCAGCATTGGCTTTGTCGCCAGATAATCATTTGGTTATTGGAACACTTTGTGGTGTAGACATGTATAATCCTGATACTGATGATTTCTCTCATTGGAACATGTCAAGCAAGATAAATCCATTGAGCAGCAATTTTATCAATTGTATTTATTCACTAAATGGGTTCTTATGGGTCGGAACAGAGACTGGTGGCATAGCGCAACTTGCTCCAAGGCAGTTAAGACTGGAAAACTTTATGCATTCTGATGATCCAACGAGTATTTCTCCAAATGCTTTAAACGCAATGTATGTTGAGCCAAATGGTACACTCTGGGCTGGAACTGTTGAAGGTGGTTTGAACAGAATGGAAAGAGGTAAAAGCTCTTTTACGCATTTCACAACTTCTAATTCTGCATTATCTCACAACAGTGTGTCAACTCTTGCTGTTGACGGAAAACGTAGACTATGGGTTGGTACTTGGGCTGGTGGTCTTAATCTCGTTGATCTAAAAACTCATCGTACTGTTTCACGTCTTAACGTTCCGCAGAAATATAAATCACTGCTTAACTTTATCGGGGCTTTGGCTTACGATAAGTACAATAACATCATGTGGATAGGCAGTAATGATGGTATATTCGCTTATGACCTTAACACGAATACTGTGTTTGATCCTTTTAATGGTAACCGTGATATACGAGGGGCTATAGGCTCTATCGTTGACAGATATGGCTATCTGTGGATAGGATGTGTTACTGGTGTTGTTAAAATCAATTTGAAGTCATCTGGAAGGCGTAGCCATAGATTTAACTATGTTCATATCACGAATAAACTTGATGATCCAAAGAGTGGAATAATAGATAAGCTATGTGCTTTTTGTCAGACTCGAAACGGCACGTTATGGTTAGGCAGTAATGGATACGGACTATACAAGCGCATAATAGACAAGAGCGGACATGAAACTTTCAAGGCATATACGCTAAGGGATGGATTGGCAAACAATTCTGTTAAGGGTATTGTTGAAGATAATAATGGCATGTTATGGATAACAACGGAAAACGGTCTTTCGCAGTTTAATCCTAAAACAGAAACGTTTACAAACTATTCTGCCAATGACGGATTATTGTCTTCACAGTTTTATTGGAATTCTGCTGTGAAATCGGCTGATGGAATCATTTATCTTGGTAGTGACAAAGGACTAACGATATTGAAGGGTGACAATTCTGATGCTCTTTATAAGGGGCATTTAAGGTTTACCAGACTCATGGTTGACAATGAGGAGATATATGCAGAAAGTCGGTTCTTGGATGAAGATATATCCATTGCTCATGAAATAAATATCAGAGAGGGTGATAAGTCTTTGTCAATTGATTTTTCTTCGCTCAACTATGGTAATGAGAATCGTGGAGGTTACTATTACCGCATGAAGGGATTTGAAGATGATTGGATTCCTTTGAAACCAGGAGAACATAGCGTCAGATATACAAGTCTTCATTCAGGAAGTTATCAGTTTGAAGTGAAATATTCGTCAGCTGTTAGCAATGGAACGGGAGATGTTATTTCAATAGATGTGAATGTGGCTCCTTATTTTTGGAAGAGCTGGTGGTTTGTTTCTATATTACTTTTGGTGTTGACTGTGCTTGGCAAGTATCTTTATGAGTGGCGCATCACAGAGTTGCGTCGACGTGAGGCAGAAAAGCTGATGCGTCCGATAGAGGAAGCCATAAGAGAGAGTGACGAACCGAATAAGTTGCAGTCGCGTATAGAGGATATTCTTAACAATCAGCGCAAGTTCCATGAAAGTAAGATCAAGAGTTTTGAGGCAGACAAGGAAGAATTGAAACTGAACAATAAACCGTTTATTGATGATGTGATTGCTATTTTGGAAAAGAACTATATGAATTCTGAATTTGGTGTAGGAGAACTCGCTGATGAAATAGGCATGAGTAGGGCTGTACTTAGTCGCAAACTGAGTGCTGATACCGGACTTCCTACGAGTCAGTTTATTCGTAATTATCGTCTAGGAATAGCCAAAGATATATTAATAAAGAATCCTGGCAACAGAAACATCACCGAAATAGCATATAAGGTAGGTTTTAATGATCCTAAGTATTTCACTCGCTGTTTCACTCGTCAGTATGGTTCGTCTCCAACTACCTATAAGAGTGAATAACATATTGCGCAAGTAATAATAGGGGGGGAGCATGTTATATTGAAATCATTGATGCCATTGTAACAATTAAAGACAGATTCTCCTTTATTTTGGGATTATACAAATAGGTTAAGAGCAAAGCCATAATCATTCATGGCAAGTCAGCTCCTAATAATCTGTATATGAATTTCCCCGAAAGTAAAAAAAACTTTCGGGGAAATCTTATAGTAGCAACTATTTTTTCCTAAATGATTAGGAAAATAATCTTTGCAAGTTCTTACTTTATTGATGCCTGATATATTTTCTCAATGGAGTCTTTCAGCATCTTATTAAAGTCTGCATCAGACTGGCTGCTACTTAAATCTTGTAGCAGGGCTCTAGAGAAGCTGGCAATCATTCCATGATTATGTGTTAGCTTTTCGCAGGCTTCATCTTGTGAATATCCACCAGACAACGCAACGACACGTACAACATGTGTGTCACCCATCAAGTCAGCATAGAAGTTGTCTATGTTCGGAATGGTTAACTTGAACATTACTTTCTGATCCTTACCTAATGCTTTCAAATCCTCTTTGATATATTTTTTAAGGAGTTCTTCACATTTGGTCTTTTCAGGAGCATGAATGTCTACTTCTGGTTCAATGATTGGAACAAGATCATAGGCAATGATTCTTTTGGCAATTTCAAACTGTTGGTCAACAATTTTTTTAATTCCTTCTTCATTTGCCTCCTTGATCACTGAACGCATCTTTGTACCAAAAATATGTCTCTTCTGTGCCTGTTTCAGTAGGTCATCCAATTCTGGCATTGGTTTCATCACCTGTACACCGTTTTCCAAATCAGCTAGTCCCTTGTCTATTTTCAGGATAGGAACTACTTGCTTTTCTTCCCAAAGGTAATCAGCGGTATATTTATCGTCAATCTTACGATTCATCGTGTTCTCAAACAGAATGGATGCGATGATTCTGTCACCTTTGAAAGCAGGTGCTTTGATGACCCTAGTACGCATCTGATGGACAAGCTGGAACATTTCTTCTTCAGTAGTCCACGCATCTTCATTAACGCCATATTGCTTCAAGGCTTTTGGCGTACTGCCACCACTCTGATCAAGTGCGGCAATGAATCCTTTAGCGGATGTCATTTGTTTTAATTGAATTGCATTCATAATTTTATATTTTAATCTTGTTATTTTTAAACACAGAGCTTTTTGTTATTTGTTTGTTTACAGGTCTGGCATCTCTGTTTATTTCGCCAGCCCTTGTTTGGCAACAGCTTCCTGTTTGCGCTTGATTTCTTCTGCATTACCCAAGTAGAAGTCTCGGACAAGTTTTAGGTTGTCATCAAACTCAAAGACATAAGGAACTGCTGTCGGAATATTCATGTCACTGATCGCTTCATCAGAAATACCTTTTAGATGCTTCACGATGCCACGCAGACTATTACCATGGGCAACGACCAGTATATTGTCAACCTTCATTAATTGAGGAAAAATTTCGCATTCCCAGTAAGGCATAACTCTTTCTATCGTGTCTTTCAGGGATTCCGTGTCTGGAATATATTCAGGAGGAATAGACGCATAACGTGGGTCGTGTCGCGGATTATCCAAATCGTCTTTTGACAGAGGCTGGGGAGCGATTTCAAAACTTCTGCGCCATATATGAACCTGTTCGTTCCCATACTTTTCAGCTGTTTCGCTCTTATTCATCCCTTGAAGAAAACCGTAATGCTTTTCGTTCAGTCTCCATGATTTAAGGACTGGGATCCAGTCTTCATCCATTTTGTCTAGAACACAGTTGAGTGTTTTTACAGCTCTCTTTAAATATGAGGTGTAAGCAACATCGAAAGAATATCCTTCCTTTTTTAAAAGAGTTCCTGCATTTTCAGCCTCTTCAATACCTTGAAGAGACAAGTCTACATTTGTCCAACCTGTAAATCGGTTTTCTTTGTTCCACTGGCTTTGCCCATGTCTAATCAATACTATTTTTTTCATATCTTTTGCGAATTAAATAGAATTATACTTAAACAGGCCGAAGAAAATTCTTCTGTTTTATTCTTGGTAGTTGTAGCCAAAGTATGAAGTTATCTCTGACCTGTTGGTAAAGATAATAATAAATTTAATATTGAGCTAATTTTTGGTTGTTTTTAACTATTTGATGATAATAAAAAAGTTACGTACAAAAGGAAAGGGGTGTTATTTGATTCTTTATAAAATGTGATTGAATGAATGATGTCGTTATTTTGTTCTTGCAAAGGATAAAATGAATTATACATATATTATTG
Source organism: Prevotella herbatica (assembly GCF_017347605.1). Taxonomy (NCBI): domain Bacteria; kingdom Pseudomonadati; phylum Bacteroidota; class Bacteroidia; order Bacteroidales; family Prevotellaceae; genus Prevotella; species Prevotella herbatica. The sequence continues at coordinate 607,207 of NZ_AP024484.1, read as the reverse complement.
GTTCTCTGTCTATTTAGAGGTTGATATCCTCCATATATATACTTGAACTCTACCAGAAAAAGTTTTTTTAATGCCACTAATGTCACTTTGTCACAAACCCTTTATTTATAAGGGATGAGCTAGTGACATTAAGTGACATTATCGGGGCAAAAGTGGCATTAAGCCCTAGAGTACACCTGTTTTTTGCGTTTTTTTAGCTACGCAGCTACGGCATCTCTCGCAAAGCCTATAAACAAAGAGACCGACGATACGTAGCTAGATCCATTTAGCTTCGTGAGCTACGTTTTAGCTACGTTATCTATTTCTGTATATATAATGTACGTGCAGGCACGCGCACACCTAGGATTTTGAAAAATGTAAGTGTCGAAGAGGCAACATAATGAATATCAATATTTTATCGACGAATTTGAGTAAATAAAGTGACGGTGATCAGAAGGTCAAATTTCAAGTTTTGCATGCGTTTCTATATAGAAACGCAGCTGATTCCATATAGAAACGGAAACGTTTCTACGATGTTTTGCCTCCTATTGCTTCGCAAAACGCAATGCAATATAACGCAAAACGCACTGCAAAACATCGCAAAACGCATCAAATTACTTTGTAAAGCGCAATGCAATATGATGAAAATTTTCCCCCACATTTTACCGACGAATAACCATCACTTTATTCTACCCGAAAGAAGTTCTAATAAATTGATGCTCAATTAATAGACACTTCGACACTTATTCTTCTCAAAAACCCAGAGTGTGCGCATGCGCACGCACGTGTATTACGATGTGTAGCGCCACAGTAATTAAAACTTTGGCTAACAGTCTAACCAAAATTCTATTGCATGGACAAAAATCTTGCAGTATCTTTGCCAAGAATTCAGCGTGATTCGGCAGAACATTTAAACAAGCTTGAAAATTCTGTTCTCGTTTACTGCATCTATGTATACATCCTCAGTACCTCAGATGCTGCCAACAGTTCTTTGTCTTTAGCTAAAAAAGTTTAGTAAGTCAGTGTCTTGTATAAACAGTTCCTTATTTTAATATTATGTGCAAAGATAAAGCTTTCTAATTAATATATAATATCATTATATTAAAAAAGTTTTTTAATTATTTGCTTTCGTTGGAATACTCTTGGAAGATAGTTGTCATGCTGAGAGAGAAAAATTAATTTTAATGATATAATGTTGTGTGAATGCACAGCTTTTATGAAATAACTTCTTGTATATTAAGGAGAAATACTAGTAAACAAAGCCATTTAGTAATGTTGGATAAATTTAGTAAATACGCCCAAATACATGTTTGTCCACCTAATAGATTGATTTGTCCACCATGTATTTTTACTCTTTATCTATATTTGCGACATTAATTATCATTAAATCTATTAACATTAATAACTAAAAACAATTAAAATGAGAAAACATTTATTCTCAGTGATGCTTGTTCTGAATTTTATGGGAGGTCTTATAGTAAGTCCTTTACCCATGGTCGCTTCAGTAACACAGACAGAGATCATTCAGATCAAAAGTCGTGTTGTAGACCAAGATGGACAACCTCTTATTGGTGCAACCGTCAAAGTTAAAGGTTCCAATGAAGGAACTGTGACGGATCTAGAAGGTGCTTTCCAATTAAAGGTTCCTGCCAATGCTATTTTGTCAGTGAGCTATATTGGTTATAAAGATCGCGAGATCGCTGTTCGTGGTCGTGCTATCATTGACCAAATTCAACTCACTTCTAATGACTTGACGCTTAATCAAGTTGTTGTTGTCGGCTACGGAACACAGAAGAAAGCAGACCTTACAGGTTCTGTTTCTATCGTAAATGCAGAAGAGATGAAGAAGGTGTCTAACTCTAACATCTCTACAATGCTTGAAGGTAAGGTTCCTGGTGTTCAGATTACAACAGATGGTCAGCCTGGTGCCGATCCTACAGTAAGAGTACGTGGTATCGGTTCATTTGGAAGTACAGCACCTCTATATGTAATAGATGGTGTGCCTATGGGTACTTCTATCCGTGACTTCTCTCCTAATGACATCGCCTCAATCCAAGTGCTGAAGGATGCCTCTGCTGGTGCTATTTATGGTTCGCGTGCAGCTAACGGTGTGATTATCATTACTACAAAGAATGGTCAAAAAGACCAACCATTGAAGGTGGGTTACTCTGGCTACTTTGGTGTTGATAAGATCTCAGGTGGTGTTTATGATGTGATGAATTCAGATCAGTATAGTAATTATCTTGGTAAGGCATGCGCAAACTCTAACACGGCTCTACCTGGAGGTTACAGCCTTGATGCAAATACTGGTCAATACCGTTTTATGGATAATACTAACACTGATTGGTTCAATGAGGTATTTAAAACTGGAATCCGACAGAATCATAACGTAAACTTCAGTGGTGGTAGTGCTAGCAGTACTTATAATGTTGCCCTTGATTACTTCGAGCAGAAGGGTACGCTTGAAGGTGCTGGACCAAACTATAAGCGTTACAATGCACGTGCCAACAATACTTTTGAAACTAAGTTTATTAAGTTCCGTACTAGTATGGTTTACTCACATTCAAGCCAAGACAATATGGGACTTTCTAATGCTTCAGAGTATGTTCAGGGATTGTATGGTGATGTCACTAACGTACTGCGTGGAACATTGTTGATGCAACCAACTATTAAGGCTTATGACCCAACTACATGGGTGCTTGACGATAAGGTCGGTTCTGCCAGCAACTATAATTATGATGCATACGGTTATGGCGTATATTATGATAATATTCATGGTGATATATCTGCATCTAATCCTCTGTTGGTAAACAATCTGCTAAAGCGTAATACAGTCGTTGATCGCTTTGTTGGTACAGCTTCTGCTGATGTAGACTTATTAAAGATGATTGGTTTGGGCAATAAAAACCACCATTTAAATTATAAGATTAATCTTTCATACAGCAATACACACGCTAAGGACAACACTTGGATATCTGCATGGATTCAGAGTAACCGCGTTTATCTAGACAAGAGTAATGAGCGTCTTACAAAAGGTGAGCGTACATACAATGATGCGTTGATTGAGAATACTCTTACTTATGATGGTACGCTAGGACTACACAACATCAACCTAGTGTTAGGTCAGACATACGAAGAGGAAAATTCAAATATGCTAACAGGTTGGGGCGTAAACTTCTCAGAGCCTTACTTCTTGCAGCTTCAGAATGCAGCCAAAACATATTCTTCATCTTATGAATATAAGCATGCTTTAGCTTCTTATATTGCTCGTCTTAACTACAACTATGATGAGAAATACCTGATATCTGCAATCATCCGTCGTGATGGTAGTTCACGTCTTTCTAAAAATATCCGTTGGGGAACATTCCCTTCTGTATCTGTAGGTTGGCGTTTTGATAAGGAAAAATTCTTCCCAATCAGTCACGATATCGTCAATATGTTTAAGGTTCGCGCCAGTTATGGTGTTCTCGGTAATGAAAATATTGGTGAGTACCAATATATGGCTACAATGAATCGTAACAACATGACCTATAGTTTCAATAACACTCCTGTTACCGGTTCTGCTATATCTACATACGTAAATGATAATATCGCATGGGAGAAGAAAAAGACTACCAATATAGGTATTGACCTTGCGATGTTTAATAATCGCCTTGAGTTTACAGCAGAGTGGTACAAAAACCGTTCAGAGGATTTGCTATATGGAGTTCCTGTTCCTGCACAAGCAGGTGTTTCAAACACAAGTGTTACAATGAATGCCGCTTCTATGGACAACAGTGGCTTTGAGTTCTCTGCCACATATCGTAACCATGATAGCCCATTGAAGTATGATATCAGTGCTAACCTGAGTACATTGAAGAATAAGGTTACTTCTTTAGGTTTCGGAACTAATTCATATATTACAGGTTCTTATGCTACTTACGTAGGTCATGAAGTCGGTCAATTCTATGGTTGGGTTTACGAAGGTATTGCCCGTACACAATCAGATTTGGATAATCATGCTACACAGCAGGGTGCCAACGTAGGTGACTGTCTGTATAAGGATGTTAGTGGTCCAAATGGTACTCCAGATGGAAAGATTGATGCTTATGATCAAGTAGTTCTTGGTAGTGGTTTGCCAAAGATAAACTTTGGTTTGAGTGCACGTCTTGAATATAAGAACTTCGATTTGACTATTTCTACTTATGGAGCACTAAACTATCATGTATCAGACGATATTTATAACAGTCTTAATTCATGTTATGGATGGGGAAATAAAGATGTATCAATCTTAAATGCCAATCAATATTCTACTGATGGTCAGACATACATCTCAAGTGTTCCACGCACTTATGTAACAAACAACGCTTCTTTGGCATGGAATGATCTTTTCAGCTCTCGCAAGATTCAGAATGCTGCTTATTGGAAGATTGCCAACATTGAATTGGGTTACAACTTACCTAATAAATGGTTTAAAGGCATCATATCTGGCGCACGTGCTTATATCTCAGCACAGAATGTTTACACATTTACTGGTTATCACGGTTACAACGTTGACTATGCTGGTGGAACATTTACTCCAGGTAATAACTTCTGTTCTTTCCCGACACCACATACATATATGTGCGGTGTTCAATTCACATTCTAACATAATATGTATTTTCAATATGAAACTATATAAAATTTCACTGGCCCTTTTGCTGGGTCTTAGCACATTCACATCGTGCAATGATAAGCTGGAACTGATGAATCCAAACCAGCAAACAACAGGTACATTTGGCTTTAATGCCGATGACTTGCAGGAAAGCGTTATAGCTGCTTATAACCATATTCGTATGGAAGGTTCTTATGCTCGTGTAGGCTACACCATTGATGTATGCCGTGGTGATGAAGCATGGAACTCGTCACAGGTATGGTATCTGCCTTTCGATGATCTTAATGAGCCAATTACCGATGAAATAAGTTCATGGTCTTGGCGTGAATGGTATTACACAATCAATGTATGTAACTTTGTTCTTTCACGTTGCAATAATGATGATGCTCAACTCTCTGAAGATATGCGCCGCATCAAGGGACAGATATTATTCCTTCGTGGTTTGTCATATTATAACCTTGCTGGATATTATCAGAATCCACCACTTATAACAGACTATAAGGCTTATTCTACACTAGATGGTCTATATGGCGGTAACAGTACTTTCGATGATGTACTTGATCAAGTAGAAAAAGATTTTCAGGAGGCTATGACTCTACTTCCTTCACGTGATGAGGGTGGTGTATGGGCTGGTGGTCGTGCCACATGTGGCTCAGCAGCGGGATACTATGCCCGTGCTCTTATGCAGCGCCATAAGTATAGCGAGGCTCTTGCGGTATTAAAGGATATCATTGGCAAGAAGTACGGAACATACAAGTTAATGGCAAACTATGGTGATAATTTCCGTGAAGGTTCTCAATATGAGAATAATGCAGAGAGTCTGTTCGAGGTTCAATACCTTGATTATGGTTCACAGGGCACAGACGATGAGTGGACTCCAGTAAATACTAGTGCTTATGCTACACAGGGTTCTGCTATTGAAAGTAACTTTGGTCCTGGTGCTTATGGTGGTTGGGCCGATATATCTGCTTCACCATGGTTGTATCAACTTTTCAAAGGGGAACGTACAACAGCTGGCAAACTTGATCCACGTTTATATTGGACTATTGGTACTTATGAGTCTGACTGGGAAGGTTTTGAATATGGTAATACATGTTATACATCTAAACTAACCGCTAAAGATACGGTGGTTACAAACAATAATAACGGTGGTCTGCCAATTGCTAAGTTTACAAACCTGCGTACCGGTCTATATAATAAGGTGGTAACTGGTTTGCATGATGGTATAAATCTGCGTATGATGCGCTACTCTGATGTGTTACTTCGTGCAGCAGAATGTGAGAATGAAGTTAATGGTCCTACACAACAGGCTATTGATTGGATTAATCAGGTTCGTGAACGCGCAAATCTTGCAGACTTGAAACTTGCTGATTTTCCAAATGCGAATATGCTGTTTGAGCAGATTGCCAATGTAGAGCGTCCAAAGGAATTTGGTTGTGAGTTTGGTCGTGGATTCGACCTCCTGCGTTGGGGCTTCTTCTACAGTGCCGACCGTTTGCAGCAGTTGAAGGAACACGGTACATTCCGCCGTTCTATACACCATGTGAAGGACCCTGTTAGCTATTCTAACATAGCAACTGATCCAGAACTAAAGAGCTCTTATGATTCTTATGTTCAGGGACATGAGTTCCTGCCTATTTATCAAGGTTTGCTTAACAATAATCCTAACCTTAAAGGTAATTCTGCTAATGACGGAACTGATAACTCTACCTACTTTAGTCAGAAGGGTTGGACAATACATCCAGTGGTAAGTCTAAGCAAATAGAAATAACACATTACATTTATCTATAAAAGATTATGAAACATCTAAATAAAATAGCATCCATTTTTTGTGGTGCTGCATTTGGACTGCTGGCTCTTGCCAGTTGCGAGGGCGGCGACGTGTATAATGTGAATGCTCCAGACTGGATTTCCCATAAAATAGACTCTATAGAGAATTCAAAGAAATCAAACGAAGAGGTTTTAGTTGGTATGCAGGAAGATGTGTACACGATTGGCAATAGTGACTATTCTTCAGGATGGTGGACTAGCTTCTCTAAATATTATGTTGTTCCTGACGGACAGAAGTGGAATGCTGTGTTAAATCTAAACCTTAACTCTAGTGATGATACTTATTATAAGAACTTCGCGATTGTCTTTACAAATGATGTTGACCGTGGTGGTACTGGATATCAGGAATATGGTGCATTCCGTTTTGATGCTACTGGCGATTCTGCCAAGTATAATTCACAGTGGGGAAATCATCTATATTTCAAGTATACCAACAGCACGCAGTTGCTCGCTCCCGATGCTAATAACAAAGACGCAAATGTGCAGAAGTTAGGTGGAAAAGTAACGATAACCGTAGATCGTACTAGTAGCAATACTTTTAAAATAAAGATTACGAATGGTACAGTAACAAAGACTTATGATCAGCCATTTAAGCTGTCTAATCTCAATGCTGATGCTTCTGATACGAATATTCGTTGCTTCCTAGTGCCAGAGGGTTCTTACATTGATTTCCTTCAGACAAATATTGTTCCAATAGGTGGACTTACTTCTGCTCAGGACAAAGCCCCTGTATCTATGGTGCTCCAGAATGTTCCTGATGAGGTT